>JBKJSJ010000484.1:0-4080 GCA_046595965.1 Ferruginibacter sp. | reverse complement strand
CCGCTACCGCATATGTTTTTTAGCAGTATTTTTTTTGTTTAATACCGCCATGTTATTCCCTTTATATCAAACTGTTTTTAGCCACAGCTTTATTGGCCGCAGCTCTTATCTTCAACTACAAGCAGCACACCTGCTGCTTGTTACCTCCAATATTGCCTGTGGGCTGATGCTGAAAAACAAAACAGGTCTTGAATATCTTGGCCAGGTAAATATGCTGGCACTGCTCAGTATTTTAATCCTCCTTCCTTTACATTTTATAAATAAGTATTATTTGCCATTGCAAAATGTTTACATCAATATGTATCTTTTTATGCTAAGCGTTTTTATACTTAAACAATATATTAAAAGAATGATATATGCCGGCATCATTGGCCAGCACAATTGGGTGCCCGCAATAAATTTTATAAGCCTGCTGGCTTTTATTATCTACCTAATAATTTAAAATGAAAAATAATAAAATAAGTATTGTAGGAGGAACTGGTTTTATTAGTGGGGCGCTGGTTAGTAAACAATACTGACCGTAAAAAATATCATTTGCTTTAACTTGCACTTAAATGAAAAACAATTCTGTAATATTATTTGATGGCGTATGTAATCTTTGCAATGCATCTGTACAGTTTGTAATAAAACACGACCCCGCCGCACGGTTTACATTTGCTTCGTTGCAAAGCGATAGCGGGCAAAAATTATTAGAGCAATATCATCTGCAGCAAACCAATTTTAATTCTTTTGTGCTCATAGAAAATGAGGTGGCATATACAAAATCTACTGCAGCATTGTTGGTAGCAAAAAGATTAAAAGGTTTATATAAATTATTTTATGGCTTTATAATTGTACCTCCATTTATAAGAGATGCCGTTTACAGCCTTGTAGCCAAAAACCGATATAAATGGTTTGGCAAAAAAGATAGTTGCATGATACCAACGGCGGCACTTCAATCAAAATTTTTAAAATAAGCCTGCTATGAATTTAAAAAATACATTGGTGCTGGGTGCATCGCTCAATCCGGTGCGTTACAGTTACCTTGCCGTAAACAAACTAAAGTCTTATGGGCATCCTGTTGTTGCCATAGGCAAAAAAGAAGGTATCTTAAATAATATTAAAATTGCAACGGGCACGCCTCCATTTGATAATGTAGATACGATTACCCTCTACTTAAACCCAACTAATCAAAAACCCTATTACGATTATATCCTTTCCTTACATCCTAAAAGAATTATATTTAATCCCGGTGCCGAAAACGATGAGCTGGCTGCTCTTGCCGGCAAAAATGGCATCAAGGTACAGGAGGCCTGCACCCTGGTTTTGCTTTCTACCAATCAATACTAAATAAATACCCCGATTTTTTAAAAAAATTTTGCATTCCTGCATACTAAGGAAAATAATACTGCGTTTCATATATCAGAATCGACATCCAAATTTCCTTTTAATAAAACCATAACCATGTTATCCTCTAGAAAAACAATGTGTATGTTACTGGTATGCTTATGCACTTACGCTACCAGCTTAGCACAAACAACAACGGCAGCAAAACCAAAAGTTTTTGACACCCTGCCCTCCTCTATTTCAATTTCTGAAAGTTTATTGGAAAGTTTTTTCAACCTGGATAAAAACCAGGAAACCACGCTTGCGTTGGGAGATAAATTTTCATTCCCCGGCAAAGTATTGAGCAATGAAGTAAAATACAGCAACCTTCAAACTGTTATAGTTAAATCCTCGGCTTTTAATAATGCCATCTTCCAGGTATCTAGAATTATTAATGAAGATAAAAGTATTAGTTATACAGGGCGAATATTAAACACTAAAGCCTTTGATGGTTTTGAAATTAAAAAAAATGCTGCAGGCTTTTACGAATTACTAAAATTTGAAACAGACCAGGTGACCAATGATTGTTCACTTTAAAATAAATAACAAATCCAAATTTCCCATATCCAATCCTTGCATATTAAAATAATAAAAAATGAAAAACTTTACCTTAAAATTATTCTGCCTTATAGCTATGGCATTACCGGTAAACCTCTTGGCACAAATACCTGCTTTAAGCAGCTTTACCTCTGCAACCGCAACAATTTATTTAGACTTTGATGGCCAGAATGTAAACTCCGGCTACTGGAATGGCGGGGTACCTTTTACCTGCGATCCTGCTGCATTAACCAGTGCACAAATCACAGAAATATTTAACCGTGTTTCTGAAGATTACCGCCCCTTTAATGTAAACATTACTACAGTCCTTTCCGTGTTTACTGCCGCCCCGCTTAACAGGAGAATACGGATGATTGTAACACCTACCAGTGCATGGCGCCAGGGTGTAGGTGGAATTGCTTATACAGGTTCTTTTACCTGGGGAGATGATACACCGGCATTTGTTTTTAGCGACAGGTTAGCCAACAGCAGTAAATATGTAGCTGAATGTATTACACATGAAAGTGGTCATACAGTAGGTTTAACGCATCAGTCAAAATATGATGCCGGTTGCACCTTGGTCGAAACCTATTTCACGGGAAATGGTACAGGCGAGACTAGCTGGGCACCGGTAATGGGCAACAGCTACTATAAAAATATGACCGGCTGGAATAATGGCCCTACTCCTGTTGGTTGTGCCAGTACACAGGATAATCTTACCATCATTACTTCGCAAAATGGTTTTACTTACAGGCCCGATGATTATCCGGAAACATTAAATAATTCTACTACTGCATTGGCAGCAACTTTTAGCAAAAATGGAATTATTACTACTACTTCAGATAAAGATGCTTTCAAATATACCACTACAATAAATACAGGTTTTCACATGGATGCACTGCCCTACAGTGTTGGTGCTAATTCGGGTGCCAACCTTAATATGCAAGTGCAGATGTATAATAGTACAGGCACTTTGTTAAGAACCTTTAATACCATTAATTCCTTAAGCGTTAGTATAGATACCAGTTTAAATACTGGCACTTATTACTTTGTAGTGTCGGGTGTGGGCAATGATTTTGGTGCCGATTATGGCAGCCTTGGATCTTATACAATTTCAGGGTTCCAGGCCGCAATATTGCCAATTCGGGAAATAAGCCTAAGTGGTACAATTGATAAAAGCAGGCATAACCTTAGCTGGAATATCATTGCTGATGAGCCAATAAAAACACAGGTATTGGAAATGTCTGCAGATGGTATCAGCTTCAATCCTATTTCTGCAATAAATACCAACTCACATACGTTTGCATATACTACTTACCAAAACGGTACTTTATTTTACAGATTAAAAGTTACTTCTGTAATTGGTGAAACAGCATATTCTAATGTAGTAGCTTTAAAAGCCGCTGCAAGCATGGGAAAAAGATTTACAGTTACCAATTTTGTGCAGCAGGATATTACGGTGAATGCAGCAGAAAACTACCAGTACCGCATAAGTGATGCCAACGGAAGATTGATAGCAGCAGGAAAAGGTACTAAAGGAATAAACAGGATAAACATTTTTAACCAACCGGGTGGAATATACATTCTTCAATTAGCGGATAATAACGAAAGACAAACAGAACGAATTATAAAACAGTAAGGTAGATTCATGTGTAAGTTTAGGGGACAGCGTTAGGGGCTGTCCTCTTTTTTTTATATACACTGAAGGGCGTGGCAATTAAAACTCTTAACTAAATGACATTACCCTTTAGGGGGTTAAGGTTTTTTTTAAGTAACTTTAGAAAACCTCAAAAATATGTTATGGAGAAAATTCAACGGCGATGCTATTCATCTTCCTATAATGGATGCAGTAGAAGAAGCTATTAAAAGAGAAACTGCTGCAGGCTATAAACTAAAAGTTTGTATAGGTACCGATAGCCAGGTAAAAGGTAAAGAGACCGAGTTTGCAACGGTTATTGTTTTTCTGCGGGAAGGACATGGTGGATTCATGTTTTTGCACAATGATAAAACTTTGGTTAAATACAGCATAAAGGAACGCATGCTGGTAGAGGTAGCCAAAAGCATAGAAATTGCTTATGAGCTCTGCAACCTCTTTACTCTGTATGATGTAGATATGGAAGTACATGCAGACATTAACACCAACCCCCAGTTTAAAAGTAATGAAGCGCTAAGAGAAGC
>JBKJSJ010000425.1:0-3822 GCA_046595965.1 Ferruginibacter sp. | reverse complement strand
AAACGCTGCACTTTACGTGCCCTTGATACAATCAGTTTGTCTTCGTCGCTCAATTCATCCAGGCCAAGAATGGCAATGATATCTTGTAATTCTTTATAACGCTGTAAAATTAATTTTACCCTGTCGGCTGTGTTGTAATGTTCTTCTCCTACAATGGCAACCGTTAATATCCTGGAAGTGCTATCCAATGGATCTACTGCAGGATAAATACCCAGATCGGCAATCTTACGGCTCAATACTGTGGTAGCATCCAAATGGGCAAATGTGGTAGCAGGTGCCGGATCTGTTAAATCATCTGCAGGTACGTACACTGCCTGCACCGAAGTGATGGAACCATTTTTGGTGGAAGTAATGCGCTCCTGCATGAGGCCCATTTCTGTAGCAAGCGTTGGTTGATAACCCACCGCACTTGGCATGCGGCCCAGCAATGCCGATACTTCGGACCCTGCCTGTGTAAAACGGAAGATATTATCTACAAAGAAAAGGATGTCTTTGCCCTGTCCTTCGCCTTCGCCATCTCTAAAGTATTCTGCAATGGTTAGTCCACTTAATGCCACCCTTGCTCTTGCACCCGGCGGCTCGTTCATTTGGCCAAAAACAAAGGTAGCTTTAGATTCTTTAAGGCCTTCCATATCTACGGATGACAAATCCCAGCCGCCTTCTTCCATACTATGTTTAAATTTTTCACCATAGTTCATAATACCTGCCTCAATCATCTCTCTCATCAAATCATTTCCTTCACGGGTTCTTTCGCCCACACCTGCAAATACAGATAAACCGCTATAAGCTTTTGCTATATTATTTATCAATTCCTGTATCAATACTGTTTTACCTACGCCTGCACCACCAAACAAACCAATTTTTCCACCTTTTGCATAAGGCTCAATAAGGTCAATTACTTTAATACCGGTAAAAAGAATTTCATTGGCTGTACTCAGGTCTTCAAATAAAGGGGGTTTGGCATGAATGGGACGGCCATTTTCTTTGCTTACCTGTGGCAAGCCATCAATAGCATCGCCGGTTACATTAAACAGGCGGCCTTTAATACCTTCACCAATTGGCATGGCAATAGGTTTGCCGGTATCTACCACTTTAGTACCCCGAACCAATCCTTCTGTACCATCCATGGCTATAGTTCTTACACTATCCTGCCCCAGGTGCTGCTGCACTTCAAGCACCAGTTTATCTCCATTATCCCTTATAAGTTCAAGTGCGTTTAATATTTCAGGAAGTTTAGAATCGCTGTCAAACTGCACATCTACAACAGCTCCGATGATGGATTTCACTCTACCGGTATTGGCCATAAAAAATATTTTAAGAATAAAAGGTTTTTATTTTAGGGCGCAAAGGTAAGGTTTGAGGGTTGGAATTAAAAATTAGAAAGATTTTTTTTTGAAGCAAAAATTTGTTTGCTGATTGAACTGAATCGAAGACATTTACTGCAAAACATTTTCAATTTTATAAGAACAGCAGTTTAACTTTAAATGCTGTTGCTGTTTGATGTAAGCAGATTAATTACACCTATTTTTGCCAACAACCCATCAAATTTAGATTATGAAATATATTTTGTTTCTGGCAATTACAATGAGTTTTGTTTTTTCCTGCACGCCGGCTAATAAATTCAATACAGATAAGGCGGCTTTTGATGCCAGTAAAATAAAGATGAGTTTTAAATCTGTGGCAGATATGAACGATTCTTACTTTGAGCTGAAAGAAAATAATTTTTTTGAGTTTTACCGGCAGTTGTTTGACAGTATAAAAAATACCAGTTTCCCAGGCACCTACACACAAAAAGGAGATACCCTTTATTTAAAATTTTATGATAAAGCTGGATTGAAACTATTAGGCAGCAAAGCAGTAGTAAGAGAAAAGAAAAATGAAATTGTTTTTTTTAAGTAAAGAATAGACGACAGACGACCAATGACTCTCATTGACCATTGCTATTGACTCCTGACTTGCTTCTTATTTGCCACCCAAACACCCAGCAGCATTATACCCATGCTTGCCATTTGTTTATACCCAAAGTATTCGCCGTAAATAATGCCCCACATAATAGCTATAACGGGTATGCCATATGTAACCATGGAGGCAAATACGGCTCCGGCTCTTTTTAGTAAAACATAAAAAAGTACAGAGGCAATGGCGGTTCCAAAAATACCCAACAGAACGGAAAAACCGGTTGACATTAAGGTGCCGGCTGCCATCATATCCTGCTGAAAATAACCTGTAAAAAATAAAACCAGCATTGCAGGTATAGCATTTAAGCTTAATGCCACTGCAGCTATTTTAAGTGAGCCTATATTGCTGAGATGCTTGTGTACCATATTTACATTAAAGCCATAGAACATAGTGGCAATAACTACAAAAGAAATGTAGAGCAGGTTACTGTTTTCTCTAAAATTGGGCTGGCTAAAAAAAAGCAATGAACTACCGGCAAAGGCAAGCAGAATTCCCCACACTTTATTTAAAGAAGTTTTTACATTAAAAAAAACTGCTCCTGCTATAATTACAAATATGGGGGTAAGCGAATTAAGTGTTCCTGCCAGGGCACTGCCAATACCTTCTTCTGCAAGGCAGAATAAATAAGCGGGCAACAGGCTTCCCAAAAAGCCCGACATGAAAACTATGAACATTTTATTGGGAGGTATTTTGCGAATATTTACAATAGTAACCGGCAGCAAAACCAACCCCGATGAAATGATACGGATAGAAGCTACCTGGTAAGCAGATAAGTGCTCCAGTCCGCCCTTCATTAAAATAAAACTGCTGCCCCATATAAAGGAAAGCGAAATAAATAACAGCCAGTTTAAGAGTTTATTATTCATAAAAACGAGTAAGCTGCAAAGTTGGGTTTTTAAATATTAGTAATAAAAAACATTTTATAAGTAATGTTTCATTATCTTAAAATTTTAAAACCATTTTTTTTAAAATCAAATTATTTTTTATGGGATTCATTAAAGAATTTAAAGACTTTACCCTTAAGGGCAATGTGATTGATCTTGCAGTAGCCGTAGTAATCGGTGCTGCATTTGGAGCTATTATCGGATCATTGGTAGATGATGTGATTACCCCTTTGTTATTAACCCCTGCTTTAAAAGCTACAGGTGTAGAAAATATAGATCAATTAGCCTGGGGTGCGGTAAAATATGGAAAATTCCTGGCGGCTGTTATTAAATTCATTGTAATTGCATTGGTACTTTTCTCCATTATTAAAACAATAAACAGCCTTAAGAAAAAAGAAGTAGCTGTACCGGTAGAAGCCTCGTCAACAGACAAACTGCTGGCGGAGATCAGGGATGCGCTTAGAAAATAATTTTAATACATTTAAATTTTTTAAACCGGCTGTTCCATAGGGGCAGCCGTTTTAATTTAGTCTGCCGCAATCTGAAAAAAACCTATTTTTACCCTCTCAGAAAACAGCCTTGCTGTTTTATTTTGAGTTATTTCCCATGATTTAAAAATTTTATTTTGACAGCAGCTTCCTACCAGATCAAACTGGATCAATTTGAAGGACCATTTGACCTTTTGCTTTTTTTTATTGAAAGAGATGAACTGGATATTTATAATATTCCTATCACTAAAATAACCAACGATTTCCTGGATCATATTCATCAAACAGAAAAACTAAACATAGAACTGAGCAGTGAATTTATTTTATTCATCAGCACGCTGATGCGGATAAAAGCCAAAATGCTATTGCCCCGCAGAGAGCTTGATGCCACAGGCAATGAAATAGATCCCCGCCAGGAACTGATAGACAAAATTCTGGAATACAAAAGATTTAAAGAAGCCAGCGCCAAAATGGCCGAGTTGGAAACTGTG
>JBKJSJ010000382.1:0-11341 GCA_046595965.1 Ferruginibacter sp. | reverse complement strand
AATTAAAGTGGGTAATTGCAATTTTTTTGCAATCAGCGATTTTACACTCAGCATCAACCTGCTTAGTTCGCCACCACTGGCCACTTTGTGCAGTGGCTCAAAACGATTGCTTTTGTTTGCATCAAATAAAAAATCTATTTCATCGCTGCCATTTATATTGAGAACTGCGGTATCAATCTTTACTTTTATTTGTGCATTGGGCATACCCACCTGTGCCAGCAATTTGTTTACTTTTTCGGCAAAAGGTTTTGCACTTGCTGATCTGTTGGCCGATATTTTTTTACCTATGCCAATGCAGGCATTTTGTAAGAGTGCCGTTTGTTTTTCACCTTTTTCTATGGCAGCAGAAATGTTAAATACGGCATCTAATTTTTGCTGCAGTTCATTTTTAATATCCAGCAACTGGCAGGTTTCTTTTACATTATGTTTCTTTAGCAATTTGTATCCTGTAGCTATTCTTTCATTTACGGTTTCTATGCGCTGTGCATCGTAGTGAATGGTAGCGTCTATGCGTTCCAGTTCGTCTGCTATGTCCTGCAATTCTATCAGGCTGCTGTTCATCCTTTCCTGCAATCCCATTATTTGGGGATGATAAGCCTGCAGTGAATTTATTTTTTGTAATAAACTTTTTAAATGTGGAACAATGGGCTGTTCACTGTCTTTCATATCAAAATAAATACTGCTGAGTTGCTGTTTTATGCTTTCTGCATTGTTCAGCAATTTTAATTCTGCATCCAGGTCTTCCAGTTCATTTTCTTTTAGCGATAATTCTTCCAGTTCATCAAATAAAAAACGGTTATAATCCAATTCTTTATTTGCTATAGCCTGCTGCTGCAGCAGGGCTTCCAGTTTATTTTTTGCAGTAGTGTATTCCACAAATTTTTCTTTTAGCTGCTGCAACAGATTCCCATTATCTGCCAAAGCATCCAGTACATCCCGCTGGAAATTTTCGCTGCCCAGTTCCAGTGTATCAAATTGCTGGTGCAGGTCAACCAGCAAAACCGCCAGTTCTTTTATTTGCGAAAGATTAACCGGCGTATCATTTATAAAACTTCTTGATTTTCCATTTGCAGCTATTTCTCTTCTCAGTAAAATTTCTTCTTCCGGGTCAAGTTCATTTTCTTGAAAAAATGTTTTTACCGCCTCATTATCTTTTATAACAAAAAATCCTTCCACTATACATTTCTTTTGTTTGTCCTGCAATACGGCACTATCTGCTCTTTGCCCAAGAATAAGATTGAGGGCACCCATGAGAATACTTTTACCTGCACCTGTTTCACCGGTAATGATGTTTAAATTTTGGGAGAAGTCAATCACCAGGTCATCTATAATAGCATAATTCTGTATGTGTAGTTTGTGCAACATATTGTAAAAGCAAATTAGGGAAAAGCAATTGATAATTGTACAATTGATTATGGATAATTTCTTAAAATTAAATGTTCAATCTATTAACAGCCATTTGCTAAATTTGATACCAGCTCTTATACGAAATTTCAGCCACCACACATTGGCCTAAATGAAATGCTGTTTTGTATAATCTCAAATTCCATTTAATATTATAAAAAATGCCTAACATTTAAGTGCCAGGCATTTTCAAATAACTTTATCCCATTATCAATTATCCATTAAAAGATATTCATTAACTAAACATCTCTCTCACTTTATCAAAAAACGATTTTTCATTTTTCTCCGGCTTAGGTTCAAAGTTGGGAGATTCCTGCATTTTTTCCAGCGTTTCTTTTTCATCGGCACTAACATGCTGGGGTGTCCAGATGTTTACCTGTATCAGTTGATCGCCTTTTTCATAACTGTTTACATGAGGGAATCCCTTGCCTTTTAACCGGAATATTTTTCCGCTCTGGGTGCCTGCAGGTATTTTAATTTTTGCCCTGCCATCAATAGTAGGTACTTCTACCTGTGTACCAAATACCGCATCGGGAAAAGAAATATAAAGATCGAATGCCACATTTAATCCATCCCGGTGAAGCTGCAGATGCGCTTCTTCTTCTATCAACACTATCAGGTCACCGGCACTTCCGCCACGCTCTCCTGCATTGCCTTTTCCGCTAATGCTCAGTTGCATGCCTTCCTGCACTCCTGCAGGAATATCAATCGTTACGGTTTCCTCGCCATATACTCTTCCGTCTCCTTTGCAAGGGCCGCATTTAGCCGTAACCGTTGTGCCTTCACCATTACAGGCAGGGCAGGTAGTTACCGTTTGCATTTGCCCCAGAAAAGTATTTTGCACTCTGCGTACCTGGCCGCTGCCACCACAGCCAGTGCAGGTTTGCACACTATTTTTATCTTTTGCACCGCTACCCTGGCAGGTATTGCAGGGTACATATTTTTTTACCTTGATTGTTTTGTTGGCTCCTTTTGCAATCTCTTCATAATTCATTTTTAATTTCACCCGAAGGTTACTGCCCCTTGTTCCACGGCTACGGCTACCTGCACTTCGCCTTCCACCACCGCCAAAGAAACTGCCAAATGCATCATCTCCAAAAATATCTCCAAACTGGCTGAAAATATCATCCATATTCATTCCGCCTGCACCATGACCACTGCTTGCCCTCCCCTGCCCAAAAGCACTATGACCAAAGCGGTCATATTGAGCTTTCTTATCGCCATCATTCAAAATTTCATAGGCTTCTGCGGCTTCTTTAAATTTTTCTTCCGATGCTTTGTCGCCGGGGTTACGGTCAGGATGATACTGCATAGCCACTTTACGGTAAGCTTTTTTTATTTCGTCCTGCGATGCAGATTTAGATACACCCAATATCTCGTAATAATCTCTTTTCATACCCCTTACTCCCCAAAAGGGGAAATTTATTGAACCCTAAAATTTAAGATTCGTTTGATTGTAATTGAATTCTGAATATCCAACCTCAAAGTCCCCTTTGGGGTTGGGGTATTTATTTTCCTACCACTACTTTAGCAAAACGGATGAGCTTTCCATTGAGCGAATAGCCCTTTTGCACTTCGTCCACCACTTTACCTGCCATGTCTTTACCGGCTTCAATTTCTGTAATGGCTTCATGTTTTTCTACATCAAAAGGGCTCTTAACACTTTCCATTGCTGTTAAACCTTTTTGTTGCAGTACCGCTCTAAATTTATTAAACACCAGTTGGTTTCCTTCTTTTACCTGGGCCATATCTTCACTCTGTTGCATTTGTTTTTCTGCACGGTCAAAGTCGTCTATTACATCTAACAGAGATACAATAATATCTTTTCCCGCAGTTTGCATCAATTCAATCTTTTCTTTTGAAGTACGCCTTTTATAATTGTCAAACTCAGCGAACAGGCGCAAATATTTATCTTTTTGCTCCTGTAATTCATCTTCCAGTTTTTCTATTGATGCTTCGTTTGTTTCTGCTGGGTTACTCATGTGAGTATTTCCAGGAATATCCGAATCGGCATTAATATTCATTTCAGCGTTTTCTATAATAGGCAGGCTGTTATCTTCCATAAGTATTTCTTTTTTAAAATATTTGCAAATGTACGATTGTCAAACAGTTTGCCAATAGGCTCCTGGCAGTCAAATTGACATTAAAAGAAGATAAAAAAAGGGAAATGGTTTATTTAATCACCTGGAACTTGCCGGATTGAAGAATACTGCCGTTTTTAGCTCTTAACTGAAAAATATAAATACCCCTGTAAAAGTCATCAAGATTGAGGGTAATACGGCTGGGCGTTTTTTTAACATCATAAACTTTTTTGCCCATAAAATTGTAAACCTGGAGAGCGTAAGAATTATCATTAGCCTGTAATAACTCAAAAGTAATTACAGCACTTGCAGGATTGGGGTAAAACCTGATCATTTTTGCAGTAGCCAACCCGTCGGTACCGGCTATTTTATTTTGAGCAAAGGATGTAAAGTTTATTCCAATAATAAGGGATAATATGAAAATAATTTTTTTCAACTAAGTAAATGTAGTGAAATCTTTTAAACCTTCCATTTTAAAAACCTCAAATTTAATGCTAATAATATTATATATAACGGATATAGCAGCAAATTATTACAGCAGTGCCCGGTGGGATGAAGCCAATTCCGCCAGTTTTTTATCTATCTTTTCAAAATCTGGCATCGCTCCGGGATTTTCTAATACCTCTACATATTGAAGAATCCCTGCTTTATCTATAATAAATGCGGACCGTTTACTTACACCAAGCATCCCCATCTCTGAAAAAGTTCTATGAATGGATTGGTAGGCATTAGATACAACTTTATTAAAATCGCTTAGCAGTGGAAAATTAAAGGCCTGTTCTTCTTTATACTTTTTAAGTGTATATACTGAATCTACCGAAATGCCCAGTATCACTGTATTTTCGTTATTATACCTGTTTATGCCATCTCTTACAGAGCAAAGTTCTTTGGTGCATACCCCGGTAAAAGCTACAGGAAAAAACAATAATAAAACATTTTTACTACCTGCATAATCACCCAGGTTTACTTTATTTTTATCTGAATTATAAAGGCTGAACGCAGGTGCTGTTTCTCCAATTTGTAATGCCATAAATCAATGCTTTATTTTTTAAGATTTTACTTAAAACAAAAATACGGCCCTTATGTTCAGCAGATTTTTAAATGCAAAGAAAACCCCACCAAAAGGCAGGGTTTTATAATCCAAACAATCCATAAAAACAAAATTGTAAGAAACATGTGTGGGAAATTTCCCGGATTGTGGAATATTTATAATAAGAAATAAATATTAAAAAGCAAGCTAACTGCTATTGCTGCAAATAAAATGTTGCAGCATTTTGGAAAAATAATTTTTTCTATTAATAATTAATTGCTTTTTATACGGTCGTTTAATAAATAAAAGGGGGAATGTAGTTTTTGCGTCATGGTTTATATAAGAGGTTAGAGGTTAAGCTGTATTAATGCTGGGTAAACGCAGAAACTATCCTGTTATTATGCAAAAACATAAATATAAAAGGATATTTATACACATAATTTAATATGAAAATATTTTAAAAAAATAATGTTACTCCTTTACCAAATAAAGAAGTGCAAACATTAATTTCTTAAGGAAGATTGAATTATAATTTTGTCATGTGCAGTACTATGGCTGCCGAACTTCCCCATGGTGCCAGTTCCATAACCGGGAGTGCTTTTTTTGTAAATCTCCATTGCCTGTTAATGAATGTAAATTCTGCTGGAGTGGGTATTTGATTAATGTTGATGATGAGCTGGCCATAATCACTGTTGCTGCTCCAGGTGCCAGTAAAAGTAACGCCGTTTTTAATAGCCGTCATCGGGCCATCATAATAGGTATTCTTTAATAATTTAAATACCCAGCCATCGTACTGAGCTGTAAGATTGGTTCCATTATCGGTGGCAAGTGACACTACAAAATTGCTATTCAGCACATTTTCTTCAAAATATTTTTTTAAAAGATCTTCTGTTGGATTGGTGGTTGCTTTTTTGCAGCCCGTAAATAAAAGGATAGCTCCTGCAAAAAGGATTGCAATAATAAATCGCCATTTTAATAAAAAGGTTATTACCGGTTTATTTGTTTGTTCCATAGATGCCTGCATATTTTTGGGTAGCATATTTAATGAAAAAATTACTGTTTAGAGGCTCTCCTGTAGCCGCTTTGCACAACTCTTCAGAAGTATAATAACGACCGGTTTTATAAATATGTTGTTTAAGCCAGTTTACAAGCGGTTGGTTTTGGCCACTGCTTATTTCTTTTTCTATTGACGGATTTTGCACTAAAATAGCTGCATGCAATTGAGCTGCATATAAACTACCAATGCTGTAGGTAGCAAAATAACCAAAGCTGCCATGGCTCCAGTGTACATCCTGCAGGCAACCTTGTTTATCGTCGGGCACGGTTATGCCCAAATATTTTTTGTACAATTCCTTCCATATTGCCGGAATATCTTTTGTGTCAATGCTGCCTTCTATCAGTTGTTTTTCTATTGAATAGCGAATCATTATATGAAAATGATAAGTCAGTTCATCGGCCTCGGTACGTATAAGAGAAGGCTGCACTTTGTTGATGCCTTTATAAAATTGCTGAAGGGTACTATTGTTCAATTGTTGAGGGAAATTTTCCTGAACCAATTTGTAATTATGCTGCCAGAATGAAAACCCCCTGCCTACACAATTTTCCCAGAGCCTGCTCTGGCTTTCGTGAATGCTAAGGCTGCAATATTCGCCCAATGGAAGACCGTATTGATCTTCGGGCAATCCTTGCTCATACAATGCATGCCCGCCTTCATGAATGCAGCTCCATAACATGTTTGCAAAATCATTTTCACTGATCCGGGTAGTTACCCTTACATCATTATTATTAAAATTGATGGTAAAGGGATGCTCGCTGATATCCTGGCGACCGGCTTCAAAATCAAAATGCATGCGTCTGAGTATTTCCATTCCCAGGGCCCATTGTTTGTCCTTATCAAAATGCTGCTGCAGAAAAGAATCATCCACCTGGGGCTGGTCTTTAATTTTTTCAATAAGACTTAATAATTGTGGCTTTAATGAAGTAAATAAACTATCTACAGTATCTACGGTAAGTCCACGGTCATAATCGTTCATAAGCGCATTGTAGGGATGTTTTTCGTATCCAAGCAATTCGGCTTCCTGTTTTTTTAATTCAATAATGTCGTGAAGGGGTTCCTGGAAAACAGCAAAAGAATTTTCTTTGCGTGCCTGTATCCACGCATGAAAACTTTTGTTTACAGCTTCGCTCATTTGTCGCACAAATGGAGCAGGCAGTTTTTTGCTTTTGTTATAATCGTATAAACTTAGTTCTACATTTCGTTTCTCCGCAGGGCTCAGGCCTTCTTTGCAAACCAATTCATTCAGCAGCTTGCCCATTTTTTCATCGGTAAATTGTTGGTGGGCTATTTCGGTTAGCGTTGCTATCTGCCTGCCACGGATGCCTGCACCTTTCGGTGGTAGATAAGTTTCCTGATCCCATTGCAAAAGTGCAGATGCATATTTTACATCGGCTATTTTTTGCAGAGTGGTTTTGTATTGTTCGTATAGTTGATTTGATAAAGGCATTTGCAAAAGTTATTTATTACAAATGTATTTTAGAATTTAAAGCCAGAAGTATCTCTTTTGAGATGTCAAAAAAAACATGCTTTTAATGTACAGTTTCTTACCAGCGATTCTTTTTTTACATCAGCAATTTTTAAGAGCTTTTATTTATGTTGTTCGTAATTTTTTTGTGGTCATTTCGTGTGGGGTGAGCCACCCTTTTGGGGTGACTCACCCGAAGGTTACAGCTTTTTGTATGTAAATATCGTAATCAAAAGATCACCAGTAGGCAGATAATCTTGTGTAAGTTTTAAGGGATAGCCATCTGCCCTGTAAACATATTTTCCTGTTAGATCTTCCGTTGTAATTTGATTATTAGAATCTGTTTCAATTGCTATCAACCTGTTATTTTTACTTTGCCTTATATCTTCAAATGTTTCTCCAAACGGCAATACCCCCAAAGTGCGAAAGTTTGTAAGCCTTGCAATGGGATTAGGATTACTGTCGTATGTAAAAGTGGAACTCAAGTTTAATGTTGTTGAGTTATTGTTAACTATATAAGTTTTACAATTTAGAATATTGCCGAATCCGTCTGTAATGGCACTATCTCTAAGAGTGGGTGGCAGCGTTTGAAAAGGGTAATTTCCGGTGAGTATAGTAGTGCTGATTTGGCCATAAATTTTAGCCGCATTATATTGATAAGTTTTTATTTCTTTAGAACTATATGTATCATTTGTAAATTTGGAAATTGTAGAATCTACAATATTTTTTCCGGAAGAATTGTAAGTATGAAATGTGGTAATCGTATCCACAAGAAGAGGATTATTAAATGCAATCGCACTCTCAAAATCATAATAAACATCTTTGTAGGGCAAGGTATCATCTGCATTGTAATGAAAGGTATTCACAGCCCAAACACGCCAAAGGTTTTGCCCAGGTATAGAATCTACCAAACTTATTACTCTCTTCAAATTATCATAAGTAACAGTTATTTTGCCGAAAGTGTCATTGATGGATCCTGAATTTTGAATCAGGTAGATTTTATCAAGATAAGTACTATCCGATGTGGGCAACGTTGGATTGGGAGTGTCAGGAATTTCTTCGCTTATTTCTTTTTGGCAAGCACTAAAAATTGAACAGCATAATGCACACAGTAACAATATTTTTTTTGATTTCATAGAGGGAATAATTTTTATTTTGGTAATCGGGTAAATTTTAATTTGCATAAAAATAAGGAAATGAATTATTAACGGCCTCATTAAGTTACTGGAGAACAAAGCTCATCCAGGATTGCAAATGTTTATGCAGGGAGAGCCACCCGAAAGGGTGACTTACCCGTTTTAATAAAAAATGCATCATAATGCTTTATAGTTAAACGATGTAATTAAAAACGTTGTAGGGGTTACATCCTTTTGCACAATCCTGAGCGGATAACCATTTGCGTTATAAATATATTTTCCCGTGAGATCTTCATCAAATAAAACAGTTCCTCCAGTATTTACGTCTACTTCAAAAGCTTTTAGGCGGTTATTATTTGATTGCATAATTTCTAAATATGTTTCTCCAATGGGAAATACCTGCAATGTTCTTAAATTAGACAATTTTGCAAGTGGAGATAAATTATTATCATAGGTAAAACTGGCTATGCGTTCGGGCATAGATGTATTATTATAAACCAGGTGTTTTGTATAAGATAAAATATTTCCACGGCTATCGGTATAGGCAGTATCAACAGATAATTGCGGATCAGTTGAATAGGGAAAACTTGAATTAATCATAGTTTTTGTATTAAGATTATAAATACCGTTGGGCGTATATTGGTATTGGTTTATCTCTTTCCAGTATTCAAAATTTACAGGCCCTCCCAACGTATAATGCTGAACGGTTGAAATAGAATCTCTTAAATTTTTTCCTGAATTATTATAAAAATAAAATGTGATTGTGGTGTCAGTTAATGTGGGGTTAGCGTAATCAATTGCATTTTCAAAAAAATAATACAACCTTTTAAAAGGAAGCGTATCATTTCCATTATAAAAATATTGATAGTTTTCTAAAAGAACATTGCTACCTGATGAATGGGTAAAATAATTAAGCTTAATAACCCGTTTGGCATTATCGTATTCATAAGAATAATAAGAAGAACTGTCTTTTATGACCCCGGTGCTGTCTATAAAATAAATTTTATCCAGATAATTACTATCGGGCACTGAGCCAGGCGGAATAATATTATTATCTATTAAAAAATCTTTTTGGCATGCACTAAAGCTTATACAGATGATGAGTAGCAAGGCAAGTTGCTTGTTTATTAATTTCATGGTACGAATATTTTAGTTTGGTATTTAGGTAGACTTTTTTTTGCATAAAAATAAGGCAATGATTATAAACGACCTCATTAAATTATTAAAATCCCTCGCTGCCCCATCCCTGCAGGAAGATTATGACAATGCCGTTCTTATAACGGGTAATAGCGTCGGGCATTGCACTGGTGCTGTAATTTGTTTAGATGCTACCGAAGCCGTGGTAAAAGAAGCCATCGAAAAAAACTGCAACCTCATTATCGCCCATCATCCAATAATCTTTAAAGGTTTAAAAAAGATAACGGGGAAAAATTATGTGGAGTAAACTGTCATTGGTGCAAAAAAAACGACATCGCACAACTGCTGATGAATATTTTACATGGGCAATTTTTTGAAGGGTAACTTTGTATTGTTCTTATAAAATTTTACAATTCATCATTATATTAAAACTGCCCATATTATAAAACAGTATCTGTCATTCTTAATTTGGTTTTATAAATTTTTATAAACAAAGCTCATCACTGAAAATCTATTAGGAATAGAGGAATCCTCTCCCATAATTTTTACAGGATACCTGATCCTTTGGTTGAACCATTTAGCATCATCACGCTTTTCTGTGGATTGTAAAAAAAAGTTATCAATCCAATTGAATCATTAACGCCTGCAATACTCTCCATCTGATATGACTTGATAAGAAAAATACTTTCATTAAACTGCGGAACGCCAATAGGATCATGGTTATGTTCAATAGTAAAATCTTTCTGGCAGGCGCTTAGAGCAATCCAGATAACGGTAAGGAGTGAAAGTAATTTGTTAACTTTTTAATATCGTTTATTTACAGTATTAAAAAATTATAAGGAACGGTATTTAAAATCATAAATAAAATATTCGCCGCTTCCAGGGCTCTCTTCCCATATTACTCTTTGAGGATAGTTGCGGGAATTGTATTGATATTTTCCGGTAAAGTCCTCCACTGTTGTGTAGCTTCCATAAACCAATGTACTCTTAAGACAATTATTTTTACTTTGAATATTTGCGTAATATTTATTGCCTTGCGGAAAGGCGGGCAATGTTCTAAAATTGGATAATTTAGCAAAAGGATTAGGATGATCATCGTAAGTGAAAGACTCAAAATACGGCCCTGACTTGTTCGCCAACACATTTCCAGCTCCATCTATCCTTGCAGTGTCGGTAGTTTCAAACAAAATTGTACCATTCGTTTCTTTATTAATTCCTTTTCTATATTTATCAAAACCAGCATATTGGTAAGAGCGTACGTAATATATTGTGTCCACCTTAAAAGTTGGTAAATTGCTGATGATATATTGCGTAATGATGGAGTCTTTTAAATTTCTGCCTTGTAGGTCGTAATAGTAAAAAGTGGAGATAGTATCCGGAGGATTATTACCCAGTAAAAACCAATTGTATTCTACCGATTTGTAAGGCAATGTATCCATGCCGTTGTAGGAGTATTTTATAAAACGGTGAATTTCGGTTCCACTGGAATCCACAAAATGAGATACCCTTTTTTGCGCATCATACAGATAAGTGTAACTCCCAAAGATACCATAACTACCTGCAAGACTATCAACCATATATAATTTTTAGAGATAGTTGCTATCGGTGGTTAGAGCCGGTATGTTGTTATCATCGCCTACAGTAACTTCTTTCTGGCAGGCACTTAGAGCAATACAGATAACTGCAAGAACTGCAATCATTTTATTAACTGGTTTCATAAAGGCGTTTAATTTTAGGGGTGATTTAGATTAACTTTATTTTTTTAAATAAATATTGATGCAAATAAATGAAATAATTGCGGCATTGGAGCAAATTGCCCCGCCTGCCCTGCAGGAAGAGTATGATAATGCCGGTTTAATAACGGGAAATCCGGAATGGAATTGTACCGGCATTATTGTTTCTTTAGATGCTACTGAAGCCGTGGTAAAAGAAGCCATCGAAAAAAACTGCAACCTCATTATCGCCCATCATCCAATAATCTTTAAAGGCTTAAAAAAGATAACAGGAAAAAATTATGTGGAGCAAACTGTC
>JBKJSJ010000355.1:0-18861 GCA_046595965.1 Ferruginibacter sp. | reverse complement strand
CGTTTTCTACTCCTTTTTTACCAGTAAACAACCCAGAAATGAAAACTAACAACAAAACAATAATTAATTATTTATTGATTACACTATCAAGTGTAATACTGTTTACTTTGGTAGCCTACCTTACAGCTTTTAGTTTTGATCATAAAATAATCATAGGTTCTGTCCTTTATTTTGCTGTTACATATCTAAGTTCAAAATATCTTCACATCGTCAGACCAGCCATTTTATTACAGGTTATTATTATTTTACCGGTTGTGCTGGTAATTATTTTTTTCAATATTGTTCAGTATAAATCTACGGCAGTAAGTGCGCCATCAAATATTTTTTTATTGATCAGTGCATTTACCGGCTATCTTTTTTATAAATATCAAAATTATTTATGGCCCTTTTTGCTGATGATGTGCTTATTTACGTGGCAGTATAAAGGAAAAAGAATGTTTTTGAATTATATAAACTTTGGAACACTGAGCGGAAAGGTTAATGAAAGAATACCATTGGCATATTTGTATAACAATAATGGAACTGTTGCTACTTCCAGCCTTTCTAAAACCGTAATACTTGATTTCTGGAATTCTAAATGTGGGTACTGTTATGCCTTGTTTCCCTTTGTTGACAGCATCCACAAAAAAATAGACACTTCGAGGTTCGATTTAATGGTAGTAAACATTCCTTTTAAAAATGAAAAAAAAGAAGATAATTATAAATTATTAGACCGGTTTAATTACAGTTTTAAACAAGTGTTTATGGATGATGTAAGCAGCACCGACTCTTTTAAAATCACCGGTTTCCCTACTACAATCGTTGTACAGCAAAACAAAATTATATACCGGGGCGATTTTAAAGAAGCATTAAAATTTCTGGATATCAAGTAATGCCAAATGTACATCGGAACAGAAAATTGCCTGTATAGAATCCATATACAATTTACAGTTTACAGTAAAGTGTAAACAAGTGCAATTGATAATCAATTAAAATCTATCCCTTACATTCCATACAAACCCCTGTAACCACCATTGCCGCCTGCGAAGGTGTAAAGCCTGCAGGAAGTTTTACGTCGGGTATCGTTACATCGTCTAAGCAAAACGTTTTGTCGCAATTGTTGCAGATAAAATGCACATGGTTATCGTGGTGCTGTCCCTGCTGGCAATTGTGTTTGCACAAAGCATACAGTATAGAATTATCAATAGTGGGTATCTGGTGAATGATTCCTTTTTCTACAAAAGTCTGCAGGGTGCGGTACACAGTTACCCTATCAAAAGCAGCATCGGTATTTTTTTCAATATCCGCATGTGCCAGTGCCCCTTCGGTATCTAAAAAAAGTTCCAGAATTTTTTTCCGGCTCTCCGTTACACTAAGCCCGTTTTTTTTTAATATGTCAGCATGATCACTCATAATCTTAATTGGGGTTGTTGCTAAAGCCGGTCATAAATCTTTTGGGAGCTACTTTTTCTTTTAGCAGGCCTTTAATATCCGTCATTAGTTTTTGCACTTCTTCTTCTTTAAGGCCATCATATATTCCTCTTACTCTTCTGTATTTATCTACCAATGCAAAAAACTGTGTGTGAATAAATTGGTCTTCTATCCGCTGCAGGCTGTCTGGTTTTCCATTGTCTATCATATAACCCAGCCTTGCCATATCGTACAATTCTTTTTTATTGCCTGTTACAAACTGCCAGTTGGGGTTGTTTTGTTTTTCAGCACCGGCATCTGTTATTTTACTGATGGTAAAACTGCCATCTTCATTTTTCTTAAGAGGACTATTAATCATTCTCTGCTCATAAGCTTTTAAAAGTGGGATACTGTCCACCTCGGGCATGCAGGTATGAGACAGGATCATAAAATTGGGAACAGCTTTATACGCATCAAAAACCCTGCGCATATTTGCATTCATTTTTGGGCAAATGCCCTGGCATGTGGTGAAAAAGTATTCAGCAACATACACTTTGTCATCTGTATCTCTCTGTGTAATTTTTTTACCATCCTGGTTTATGAAACTAAAATCGGGCACCAATGGATTAATAACCGCAAGTTTGGATGCAGAAAAATCATAATCCCTGAATATGAGCAGGTAAAAAACAGTTAACAATACTGCAAAAAATGCAAGGTAGATCCACAACTTATTTTTCATGCTCTTATAACGTTAGTATGCTTCAAAGTTATGCCTAAGAGAGGAGCGGGTAAAATATTAGATACAGAAGAATTGTTAATACTTGCAACAGCATTGCAAATATCTTATCTTTGCCGCTGCATGAATATTAAAATGAATTGGGATGGAATGGGTGTTGCTACTTCGCTGGCTTGTGCGGTTCATTGTGCTATCCTACCTTTAATTGTATCCAGTCTTCCTTTGTTTGGTATCAATGTTATTCATAACCCGCTTTTTGAATGGGGTATGATTGCACTTGCTTTTTTTGTAGGAGTCTATTCTTTAGCGCATGGTTACATTACACACCACCGTTCATTTTTTCCTGTTTTATTATTTAGCCTTGGATTTATATTTCTTATTACCAAACAGTTTTTTCATAACTATGAAAATTACCTGCTCATTCCTGCGGTTCTCTTAATTGTAAGCGCCCATTATTTAAATTACCGGCTTTGCCATAAAAGTAAATGTAGCTCACCGCATCATAAGCATTAGAACCTCAAAGTGCCTCATCCTCTTTCTTTCTCCTTAATAACAGAAACAGTACTATAAAATATCGCCAAACATTTTTGCTGCCACATCAGCATTTTATTTTTACTGAATTAGAAATAGAAGTCCAAAATTTTCCTCCTAAAGATTTCAGCTTAGCTCTTCTCAATACTTCCACTTGGGAGAGATAGACGAGGCGCTGCTTTTCCCTATCTTTATCACATGAAACAATTCCTTATTTTACCACTTTTATTTTTATCACTTTGCTCCCTTGCCCAAAATAAAGATGAGCAAAAGATTATGGAGGCAATAAATATTCAGAAAAATGCCTGGAACAGTGGAAACCTGAACGAGTTTATGCAAACCTATTGGAATAATGATTCGCTTATCTTCATTGGAAAAAATGCTGTTACTTATGGCTGGCAAAATACTTTGAATAAGTATAAAAAAGGGTATCCCGATACGGCATCTATGGGCAAATTGGATTTTAATATCCTGCAGGTAAAAAAATTATCGCCTCTCTATTTTTCTGTAGTTGGCAAATGGTTTCTTACCCGCAGCATTGGCAATGTGGGCGGGCATTTTACTTTGCTTTTTAAAAAGATAAAAGGCATATGGTTAATTGTATCAGACCATAGCAGTTAACAAAATTAAAGTTTCCACTTGCGGCGTATATGCCAGATCACAAGAATAAAAGTTGATAGCGAAATGATATAATAAACAATATTTTGCCAACTTATTTTTTCATCAAAAAAAGCATACCCCCAATATATACCTATCAGTACATTGGCTATCATCCAAAGCAGCACCCATGCAATAGTATTTAGAATTAGCATTAAAAATGCCCTTGTATCGTCTTCCATTCCCATATAACAAAATTGCAGATAAATTATTGAAGCAGTAATTTTTTAAAAGAAGCACTGTCTCCGTTAAACACATTAAAATCTACAAAAGCATCAATACCGTTTACCCGTCCACTTTCGCTGTGTTGCCAAAAATCCCACTTGCGTTTTATCCTTGGCTTGTCTTTTACCAGGTAATGTGCCACCCACAGCGGGTAATCATCAAACCTACCAGCCAGGAAAGTTTCATAAAAATGTACATTGGTATAAATGATTGGTTTTACTTTATATTTTATTTCTACTGCCTGTAACCAATCAGATACTCTTTGCTGAAGGTCTGTAACAGATGCACCGTTTATTTGTTCAATATCCAGCACAGGTGGCAGGTCTCCTTTTTTAAGCTGCACATTTTCTATAAAATTTTCTGCCTGTGCCCTGCCACTTTTGCTTGCTATAAAAAAATGATAGGCTCCCCTGGGCAACCCTGCTTTTTTAGCCAGTGCCCAGTTTCTGTTAAACTGGCCATCTAAATTTATTAACCCTTCGGTAGCTTTTATAAAAACAAACCCTACCTGTATATTTTCTACCTGCATTTCCTTTACAAGTTTCCAGCCGATGGTTTTCTGGTACCGGCTTACATCAATGCCATGAATAGCATATTGTACAGGCATATCAATACCAAAAGCAGGATAATGAACAAAGGAAGGACGATTGTAAAAACGATTAAACAAATAAAGAGCCGCAGTAAAGGAAGCCAGTATAATAAATAGGATAACTATGTTTTGTTTGTTGCGTTTTCTGCTTCTGCTGGCCATTGTATTATTGTAATGGCAAAACTAAATGATTAGTGAACAATCTGTTTCACAATTTTTTTAGTACCTGCCTGCACCTGCACAATATACAATCCCCTGGCCCATTGCTGTGTGGGTATTTGCAAAAACTCGGTTCCGTTTAAGAGTGTAATTACTTTTTTCATCATTAGTTGCCCCTGCGCATTTACAATTTGTATTGCTGCTGCAGATGCATTAAAATCATGTAGAAAAATATTTAAAGGATTGGCTACAGGGTTAGGATAAATTTCTGCTATGCCATGGCCTGTATTGGTGAGTACTTTTTTTTCTGTGCTGTTATTTTTAGAAATAATCCAGTACTCAGGATCTACCAATACCGTGTCTGCCACAAAACCTATCTGCTGCAAAAATTCCTGGCCACTAAAAGTATTATTTACAATCACTGTTTTTTCCTGCGAAGCATTTTTAAATTTTAATGCCACAGGCATTTCAAAAAAAGCGACTGAAGGATCTGAGGTAATTTGATTTATTTTTATTTTTACATTACTTTTTCCCAATTGACTCCACTGCACATTATAAGTTGGATAACCTTCGCCCTTGTACCACTGGTTAAAAAATTTAGTAAGGTCTTTGCCGCTTTCCTGCTCCAGGTGTTTTTTTAAATCTTCGGTGCGTGCAAAGCCGTATGCAAGTGCAGGATCTTTGAGGTAATTGTTGAGGGCTTTAAAAAAAACTGCATCGCTTAAAATAAATCGAAGCATATAGAGCAAGTAAGATCCTTTATTGTAACTAAGCCTGCCATTAAAAATTCTGTTTACATTGGTTGTATCATTTACCCTTACAGATCCGTTGGATGCAGATGTTATATTATTCATTAGATTTTTTCTGTTGATATAAATATTGGCAGGATATTTATTTTCCATGTGCATGCTTGCCAGGTGTGTGGCAAAGCCTTCATTAAGCCATATATCTTCCCAACTACTACAGGTTATTTTATCGCCAAACCATTGATGCCCCAGTTCATGTGCCATCAGGCTTTCGTCGGGGGTCACAATAAATGTAGCCGTTTGATGCTCCATTCCTCCGCCCCAGCCAAACTGCACATGCCCATATTTTTCTTTAATAAAAGGATAATCGCCCAGGCGGGTGTGAAAGAGTTGCATGGCTTCCAAAACTTTGGGTGTATTAGCCTGAAAAACAGGTTGGCTCTCCGGGTAACAATAAGTTTGCATAGGCAGATTTATGTTTCCCAATTGCACACTGTTATTAAAAACAACATAATTTGTTACTGCAAAACAAATAAGGTAACTGGCAATAGGATACCTGTGTTTCCAATGCGTAATCATTTTATTGCCGGGGGCTGCAGTTTCCGATTGCAACAATCCATTACTGGCAGCTTTATAAATTTCCGGGTGAATAACAATAATATCAATTGAATCGGCTTTATCATCCAGCCCGTTTTTGCAGGGCCACCAGTCTCTTGCACCATAGGGTTCGCTCAGGCTCCACATAACGGGAACGCCTGCATGCACTGATTGAATAAAAGAGCCAAAGCCTGTAGCAGCAGGCACACCCCGATAATAAACGGTTACAGAATCTAAAACTCCTGCATTAATGGAAGCAGGAAAATTTACCTGCAGGCTGTTATTGGCATGATCAAAACCCAGCGATATGCCCCTTTGCTTTACGCTATCTGTTATTAAAGTGTTCATCAGATCGAGCGTTATAGAAGTAGAAGCCGTAGTAATAGTAAAGTAAATGGTTACTGCACCTTTTATATATCTAACCGAAGGATCTATTTCCCATTGGCAGCGGTAATATTTTACATCAAAATTACCCGAGGCAAATGAAGAACCCTCTGACTGCATCAATCGCTGATGGGCATTCATTTCCATATTGGCAATATCCTTTGTACTAAAAGTTTGCCCGGTACTTTTTAAAGATACCAGGCATAAAAAGATGATAAATATTTTCATTAAAAAAGATTGATGGTTATATGATAGCCTTTGGCAATAGTATTCATTTTTTGCATATAACTACAATAACAATACCTGCCCTGCGTTTAAGACTATACAATTTATAAAAACGCTGTAGCGGCGTTCATTATTTCTTTAAATAAAAAAATAAAATTGTGATAGTACCTTTTGTAAAAACTACCATAGCCCTGCTGTTTATTAATGCTTATGCAACCACAGCTGTGGCCAGCCCGCATATTAATTATGCTGACACCACTAAAAATACCTTATTTGCCACTAATAGTGAAAAGCTTAAACGCACGGTGGTTTTAAAGGAGGCTAATGTAGTTTACCCTGCCTTGCTGCAAGAACATGCAAAATTTTCAATAGATTATGTAGAAAAATTTTCTGCCAGCAGGCGTGCTTACCTGCAGCGCACCTATTTGCGCAGTAAAAAATATTTTCCCAAGGCCAATGCCATTTTAAAAAAATATAAAGTACCCACAGAATTTTCAGTGTTGCTGGCATTGGAAAGTGCCTTTAATGCCAATGCAGTATCTGGTGCAGGTGCGGTAGGTTACTGGCAGATCATGGATGAGGTAGCCAAAGAATATGGATTGAGAATTGTTACTGATAATAAAAAAGCGATCGCCCCTGTCACTAAAATAAAATTAACCGCTCACAATACAGTACCCACAAAAAAAATAATTTCTGTGGATGATAGAAAAAATTTTTCTAAATCTACCCACACTGCTGCCAGGTATCTTAAAGACAGGATGCGAAACCTGGACAATAACTGGCTGCTGATAGCCGCCAGCTACAATTGTGGCGTGGGCAATGTATGGAATGCCATGCAGAGAACAGGAAAAATAAATCCAAGTTTCTGGGATATAAAAAAATATCTGCCGGCCGAAACAAAAGCTTATGTAATGAACTTTATTGCGCTGAATGTGATCTTTACAAATTATGAGAAATTTAAAACCAACAGCCTTTGTTTTAAACCAATAACTACCAGCATTGCCTGTACTGAAGATGAAAAAGATGCTGCTTTGTTAGAGGAGTCATTAAATGACTGACTGCAATGAATTAACCAGTAATTTTGTGGCATTATGCCCGCATTCAACTGGAATGATACCGTTAATTTAGCAAGTAAACTTACCCCGTCCCGGGTGTGGAACGGGCTAAAAGTTTTAAGCAGTTACTACCTAAGCCTGCTTACCAAAAACCCTGTGCAGTGGGGCCTGCCGGTTTCTATTTCTTTTGAACCTACTACTAGTTGCAACCTTCGCTGCCCTGAATGCCCCAGCGGCCTGCGGGCTTTTACAAGGCCAACAGGTATGCTGCAGAAAGATTTTTTTACCCAAACTATAGACGACATTCACAAAGAATTACTGTACCTCATTTTCTATTTCCAGGGAGAGCCTTACCTCAATACCAGTTTTTTGGAGATGGTGAAATATGCTTCTGATAAAGGAATTTATACCGCCACATCTACCAATGCACATTACCTAACGGACGAGGCTGCACGCAAAACCGTAGAAAGTGGGTTGGATCGTTTGATTATTTCTATAGATGGTACAACACAGGAAACTTACAAACAATACAGGGTGGGTGGAAACTTAGAAAAAGTAATAGAAGGTGCGAAAAATATTGTGAAGTGGAAAAAAGAACTGAACAGTAAAACGCCTTTTGTATTTTTCCAGTTTCTGGTGGTTAAACACAACGAACACCAGATAGAGGAAATTAAACAATTAGCCAAAGAAATTGGAGTAGATGAAGTAAGATTTAAATCGGCCCAGGTCTATGATTATGTAAACGACCCCAACCAGCTAATACCTACTATTGATAAATACAGCCGCTATAAAAAGAACAGCGACGGCACTTATACTGCCAAAAATAAACTGGCCAACCGCTGCTGGAAATTGTGGCACGCCAATGTAATAACCTGGGATGGCCTGGTAGTGCCCTGCTGTTTTGATAAAGATGCCATGCACCAACTGGGCAATTTAAAAAATGAATCTTTTAAAAATATCTGGCACAACCCAAACTATAAACAGTTCCGTTCTCAACTGATGCAGGGAAGAAAAAATATTGATATCTGCGCCAACTGCAGCGAAGGGGTTTCGGTGTGGCAATAGGAATTGGGAAAACAAGAATTTGGTGCACCAATTATTCGAAAAAGGGAAATTATATTGGAGGAATTTCATAAACGAATAAAAAATTATGTATTGGAATTGTTTTTATATTTTGTTATCAATCCCATGGTATTAAAAAATACAATAGATTATAAACAGCTAATTATATCCAACATAAATATCACTAAACATTTATTAAATGATTCCAACTTTTAATGACCGTTTACGTCAACTTCTTTTACTTGCTTTAATTGTTTTACTGGGCTGGCTGCTGGTAACAAAACTATATGTTTTTCTGCCTGGTTTGTTGGGAGGGGTTACTGTTTATATTCTCAGCCGAGGATTATTTTTCAGACTTATTTTTAAAAAGAAATGGAAGAAAGGGTGGACGGCACTGTTATTTATTCTTGTATCACTCATTCTTATTTCCATTCCCGTCTATTTTACCATTGTCCTTATTTCTCCCAAAATAAATGACATGGTAAACAACCAGGATAAAATTTTGCAGGGTATAAAAATATTTTCCGGAAAAATATCTGACTACATTGGCATAAAACTGCTTACCGAAGAAAATACAAAAGCAATTACTCTAAAAATAACTTCTTACCTGCCTAAGATTTTAAACAGCACTTTAAACGTGGCTGCCAATCTTCTTATGTTGTTTTTTTTATTGTATTACCTGTTGGTAAATGGAAAAGAAATAGAACATTATTTAAACAAAATAATTCCGCTTAAAAAACACAACGTAGAACAGTTGGCCGCCGAAACCAAAAATATGATCAGGGCCAATGCGCTGGGCATTCCTATTATATGCGTGGTGCAGGGAATTTTTGCCACCCTTGGCTATTGGATTTTTGGAGTAGAGGACTGGGGCCTCTGGGGATTTCTTACGGGGGTATTTGCATTTTTTCCACTGGTGGGCACCATGGTTATTTGGGTACCACTGGTGCTGTACATGTTATCTACCGGCAATACCTGGAGTGGAGTAGGACTGGGCATTTATAGCCTGGTAGTTACCGGCAATGTAGATTATATTACCCGCCTGGGCCTGCTAAAAAAAATGGGAGATGTACATCCTATGATAACCGTATTAGGCGTAATAGTGGGTTTGAATCTTTTTGGTTTTATGGGGCTTATTTTTGGGCCATTACTGCTGAGTTATTTTATCATCCTAATAAAAATTTATTTTAATGAGTTTGCTGTTTCTGAGGTGGGAGAAGTGCATAATAATGAAAACACAGAAAAAGCTACTTATTAAATTTGCTTATGGCAAACAGATTGCGGTTACACTGTAACGACAATTAACCGGATAAATAAGTTCAATCAAAAAATAAAAGATACGCTGGAGTTCAAACTTTTTGCGTTCATTTATGATGAAGTAAAATATTTAGCACTAATTTTCGGACGGATATAGAGCGTATGAAAATTATAAAATATGAATCCATTAATTTTAGGAACTATGTTTTATAATAAATATGCCCGTGGGAATTCATGGACCCAATTTATTTTAATATTGCACAATCAATTTTATCATGGGCTTAGAGCAGGACATCAATCAAACAAATTTTAGAAATGAATTTCAGAAAGCGGGCATCAATTTTATTTATACCTATAACTGGATGAATGAAAAAATGAAACTGTTTTTTGAAAGAGAAGATATTACCAGCCAGCAGTTTAATATTCTTAGAATTTTAAGAGGAGCTGGCAAGCCCATTTCCACGCTTCAGATAAGGCAGCGCATGCTAGATAAAATGAGTGATACCAGCCGCATTGTGGACAGGCTGCTGATAAAAGAACTGGTAATAAAAACTACCTGCCCCATAGATAAGCGCCTGGTAGATGTAAGCATTAGTAGCAAAGGCCGGCAACTTTTAGAAAAAATGGATGGTTACAGCAACGATATGGATGCCATTTTTGATAACCTTACAGAAACAGATGCACGTATGCTCAATAATTTATTTGACAAGCTACGGGCCGAAAAATAAAAAGTATAAACAACCACTATGATAAAACTAACTTCCATTTTACTTTTTTTATTTTTTACGATGTCGGCCAGTGCTCAGGCACCCCGTGCAGAATTAAGAGCCGTGTGGGTGGCTACGGTGAGTAATATAGATTTTCCGAGCAGCCCCACCATCAGCAGCAATGTGCAGAAAGCAGAATTTATAAAACTGCTGAACATGCACCAGCAAAATGGGATGAATGCTGTAGTAGTGCAGATACGCCCGGCTACAGATGCATTTTATCCATCGCCCCTGGAGCCCTGGAGCCAATGGCTTACTGGCATACAGGGGCAACCGCCGGTACCCTATTATGATCCCTTGGAGTTTATGATAACAGAAACGCATAAACGAAAAATGGAATTTCATGCATGGATGAACCCTTACCGGGCTGTGTTTAATATTAATAACTCTTCCATTGCTCCCACGCATATTACCAAAATTCACCCCGAGTGGTTTCTTACTTACGGCGATAAAAAATATTTTGATCCCGGCAGCAAAGACGTGCAGAAATTTGTTACGGCAGTTGTAAAAGATGTGGTGAGCAGGTACGATGTAGATGCCATTCACTTTGATGATTATTTTTATCCCTACCGCATTGCAGGTAAAGAATTTCCGGATGATGAGTCGTTTCGCAAATATGGAAACGGAATGAATAAGGACGATTGGCGCAGGAGTAATACCGATTCTGTTATAGTAATGCTAAGCCGGGTGATTAAGCAGGAAAATAAAAATTGCCAGTTTGGTATCAGTCCTTTTGGTGTGTGGCGCAATGCTGATAAAGATGCCAATGGAAGTAATACCAAAGCAGGCCAAACAAATTATGATGATCTGTATGCCGATATTTTATTATGGTTAAAAAAAGGTTGGATAGATTATGTGGCTCCACAACTGTATTGGGAAATGGGGCACGATAAAGCAGATTACAATACCCTGATAGAATGGTGGAGCAAAAATACTTTTGGCAAAAACTGTTATATAGGATTGGGTATTTACCGTGCTGGCAGCAATGCAGCCTGGAAAGATAAAACACAGCTTCCCCGCCAGATAGAAAAATTAAGAAGCACGCCAAATATTAATGGAATGATATTTTTTAGCAGCAAAACATTTGAAAAAAATCCCAATGGCTGGAATGATAGCTTGCGGCTAAATTATTTTAGAGAACCCGCAGCTTTACCCAAAATGAGATAATAATTTTTTAATAAGCAGGCAGAATACCGGCATTTTTTTTACCCTCCATCCAGTCGCAGTACTGCACAGAACCCAGCCTGAATTTAAAAGGAATGCGGGTAGAAGACTGGAAATTTAATTCCTGCTTGCAAAAAAATCCTAGATTATTTACATAAAACCCTGGAGATATGACTGCTTTATTTAATGCGGGAATCGTAAATGAAGGCGCAGCATAAAAAGATGAATTAATAAAACCCTTTGCAGTATTGCATTGCAGCTTATTTTGCTGCGCAATACAATTTGCAATAACAAAAATCATGCAAAAAATTAAAAATTTACCTTTTTTCTTCATTTTTAAAATTCCTTCTATGTAAATTTACGCTTTATTAGAGTGGAAAGATTGATTGCCACTAAAATCAGCACAGCACAAAAGAAAGTAATTTTTAATATTAATTAGGAACCCATAGTATGGCATTGCACCAAAGTTTACAGCAAAAGTTATTACAAAAACTATCTCCCCAGCAAATTCAATTAATGAAATTGTTGCAGGTGCCCACGGCTATATTGGATGAGCGCATAAAAGAAGAGATGGAGGAAAATCCTGCACTGGAGCAGGCAGAAGATGGGCACGAAGATGAATTTGAAAAAGATGAATTTGAAACCGCCAGCACAGAAGATGAATTTGAAAAAGATGGAAGTGCGGAAGAATATGAAAATATTGATATTAGTGAATATGTACATGATGGAGATGACGATATTGGAGATTACCGGCTTAAAGATGACAATTATCCCGAGATCGACGACAGCAGGGTAATTCCTCATAAAGTGGAAACCAGTTTTATTGAAATGATGCTGCAGCAACTGGGCATGCTTAAGCTATCTGCCCATCAGCAAAACGTGGCAGAACAAATTGTAGGCAGCCTGGATGATGATGGCTACCTGCGAAGGGAAATAAGTTCCATTATAGATGACCTTGCCTTTAGGCAAAATATAGAAACCAACCAGGAAGAAATAAGCGACCTGCTGCTGCAGATACAACAATTTGATCCTGCCGGCGTAGGCGCCCGCAACCTGCAGGAATGTCTGCTGCTGCAGTTGGAAAGAAAATTAGACCAGGGCCATACTGTAGAGCTGGCCTTAAAAGTACTGGAGAAATATTTTAATGAGTTTACAAAAAAACATTACGAAAAAATTCAACGGGGACTGGATATTTCAGACGATCAATTAAGGGCTATCATTCAGCAAATAATAAAATTAAACCCCAAGCCCGGCGGAAATGCAGGCGATGAAAATAAAAACAACAACTACGTAATTCCCGATTTTTTTATTGTAAATAATAATGGCAAACTCGAACTTTCCCTCAACAGCAAAAATGCCCCCGACCTGCGCATAAGCCAGGGGTACAGGGAAATGCTGAAAGATTATGACAAGGGAACAAAAAAAGACAAACGTCAAAAAGAAGCAGTTTTATTTATTAAACAAAAAATAGATTCAGCCAAATGGTTTATAGATGCTATTATACAAAGACAAAATACTTTGCTTAACAGTATGGAAGCCATCATGAATTACCAGCATCAATTCTTTTTGAGCGGCGATGATACCGATCTGCGTCCAATGATTTTAAAAGATATTGCAGAAATGACCAACCTGGATATTTCTACCGTGAGCCGGGTGGCCAACAGCAAATTTGTGCAAACAGAATTTGGTACCTATCGCCTTAAATTTTTCTTTAGCGAAAGCCTGCAGACAGACAGTGGCGAAGAAGTAAGTACCAGGGAAGTAAAAAAAATACTCACAGATCTAATAGAAGAAGAAAGCAAGAAGCATCCGTACAGTGATGAAAAGTTAACCGAGATGCTGCAGGAAAAAGGATATAATATTGCACGCAGAACCGTGGCTAAATACAGGGAACAATTAAATATTCCTGTGGCAAGGTTAAGAAAGATTCTGTAAATAAAATTTATGACTGTTACTGCAGGTAATCAAACCAATCATATTTCTTCACAAAAAATTTCGCCGTTATTAAAATTTCCGGCTGTGCTGTTATCCTATTTGTTTCATCCTATTTTTATTCCGCTGTATGTGCTGCTTTTTATCGTGTACATACATCCTTCTTATTTTTCAGGATTTTCTGCTTCAGCAAAATTCAGAACCATCCTTATCCTGCTACAGAATGCAGTTTTTTATCCGCTGTTTTGTGTGTTGTTGCTTAAAGGAGTAGGATTTATAGACTCTGTTTTTTTGCGCACACAAAAAGATAGAATTATTCCCTACATAGCCAGTGGCATTTTTTTCTTCTGGACGTTTTTGGTATTTAAACAACAGCCGGAGTTTGCACGCATACTGCCATCCTTTATGTTAGGGGTGTTCCTGGCATCCAGTGCAGCATTAATAGCCAATATTTATTTTAAAATAAGTATGCATGCCATTGGCCTTGGTGGTATGCTGGGCATTTTTCTTGTTATAACCAACAGCAACTCCATGCTAATGACCTGGCCATTAAGTGCAGCCCTGCTTATTACCGGTATCGTATGTACAGCACGACTTTTAATTAGCGATCATACAGCAAAAGATATTTACAGTGGATTGGTTCTTGGAATACTGTCCCAGTTTATTGCAGCCTATATCATTCTTTGATTCACATAATTGAAGAAGCCCCGACCAATTCCGGGGCTCTTCGTTGTCCTGTAGTGCCTAACAAAAAAATATTTTATTGGTTGATAAATTAAAAATGCAACCAGCTTTCATTCTTGTAAGAATGGCATTATAAAGTTTTTTTTTAAATCCCTAAGAAGATGGAAATACAAAAGCTGGTAAGCATTACGGCAGTAGCCGGTGTTTGCAATTTCTTGGTTTCTTTGGTCTTTCACTGCAACCGGTAAGCGTAGTTGCTTTGTGTATTGTATAAGCGAATTACTGTAATTTTTATTGCATGACTAAACAAGATTTTACAGATATAATTTTAAAGTATATAAATGAATTTTAAATCAAAGTAACTATTACGTATAAACGCTTTTTTATTGGTGAATTATCCCAACGTAAGTTTACGTTTTGTGTGCAGTGTTCTGTAAGCAATTACTGCACTGGTAAACATAAACACTGCACCCAGCAAAAATGCTGCGCCGGAAAAATGAACAGCTGTACCGGGTTTGGTGAAGTAAGCAAATAATCCCGTCATCATGGGAGGGCCTGCAATAGATGTAAGGCTTATAAGCCCGGTAAGTACTCCCTGCAATTCGCCCTGGGCATTGGCAGGCACACTGCTGCTCATGATGCTCTGGATAGCAGGCCCAGCAATACCGCCCAGGCAATAGGGAATTAAAAATACAAACATCATCCAGCTTTGCGAAGCAAATGCAAACAAAACAAGGCCGATACTGTATAATAACAGTCCCGTATAAACGCTTTTTTCATTTCCCAGCCGGGGATTTATATACCGGATAAGTCCGCCTTGAACAGTGGCTACCAATAAACCCACTACACCCAGGGAAATGCCAATCATTTTTTGGCTCCATCCAAATTTTTCAATGGTAAAAAAACTCCAGTTACTCTGCACGGCATGCGATGCCAGGTATATTAAAACAAAAGAAAGCACCAGGCCACTGAGTGCCGGGTATTTTTTAAGTTGCATGAGGGAGCCCAAAGGATTTGCCCGCTTCCATTCAAAAGGGCGGCGGTGTTCTTTAGATAAAGATTCCGGCAAAACAAAATATCCATACAGCGAATTAATAAAAGTTAAAGCGGCTGCCACCATAAAGGGAACCCTGGAACCAAAAGTTCCTAATAAGCCGCCTATTACCGGGCCGATTATAAACCCCAGGCCAAAAGCTGCACCAATCATTCCAAAATTTTTGGCCCTGTTTTCCTTTGTGCTGATATCTGCTATGTAAGCTGTTGCAGTCGTAATACTTGCGCCTGTAATGCCAGCTATTGCCCTGCCTATAAACAACCATGCAAGGCTGGGAGCAAAAGATAAAAACAGGTAATCGAGTGCAAAGCCAAACAATGAAAAAAGCAATACCGGCCTGCGGCCATACTGATCGCTGAGGCCACCCAATACCGGCGAAAACAGGAATTGCATAATAGCAAAAGTAAAAGTGAGCCATCCGCCATAAGCCGATGCCTGGCTGATGTTACTGCCTGTAAGTTCTTCAATTAATTTTGGCATTACCGGAATGATAAGACCCAGCCCGGTAATATCAATCATAAGGGTAATAAAAATAAACCCGATAGCTGCTTTTCGGTTGTTAGCCATAATTAATAAATGAGTTGCAAATGTGAGGGTTTTATTGCAATATCCCCCACCGTTTCCTTTTAAAAAAAATAAGAACCCTTTTGGAGGTTCTTATTTTTTTATAGAAATTATTTTTTACAAAATGGCAAAAAGACAACTATTGCCGCAAACAATTTTATCCCACTACTCCTTCTTTTATTTCGGTCCATAACTCACGGTAACACTTAGCCGCATAACTGCTGTTGGCAAATTCCATTACCGGCGCTTTGTGAATGCCCATTTTTTCTACATCGCTCAGGTAAGGAATATAGTTTTGAAAGAAACGTTTGTCTTTGTATAATTCTTCCATTATTTCGTTGTGCATATTTTTTCTGCCATCAACCATGGTAAAGAAGCACATCATCTTGCTCAGGTCAATATCCTTTTCTTTAAAATAATCTTTTACCATATTATAAGTGCGGATAGAGAGTGTTGTAGGTATTACTGGCATCAACACAATATCGGCGGCATTAAAAATATTTTCGGAGAGTGCAGAAAACCCGGGATGGCAATCCATAAAAACAAAATCATATTCCTGGTCCAGTTGCTTTATCACACTTTTCAGCCGGTTCTTATTGCCCTTCATTTCATCCAGCATAATATCAAAACTTTTGGTAGAGTTATCTGCAGGAATTACATCCAGCAATTCAAAATCGGTGGACATAATAGCGTTTTCCAGGTGCGCATCTTTGGTGATGAGGGTTTTTATACCTGGGTGTACCTTTGGTTTTACTTTGTAATAAAAAGAAGAAGATCCCTGCGGATCAATATCCCATAACAACGTTTTAAACCCATCTGCCGCTGCCAGGTATGCAAAATTTACACAGGAAGCTGTTTTGCCTACACCTCCTTTTAGATTATACAATGCAATTACGATCATAAATAATTAGGTTTTAATGATGGTGAATGATGGCCCAGCCAAATGCGTTTTTTAAATTGTCTCTTTAAATGCAACCCATCGAACGGGGATAGGAAAGATAGTAATTTATTTTTTGATATTTATTGCAATTCAATTCTTTGAATGCTCCACCTATCAAAATGATGGTAAAGCAATACTCAAAAAAACTATCTTGTACACTTCTTTTTTAAAAATTTATAAACCATGATTCACTCTTTTAAAAAATCATTCTCAGTATTAATGCTCTGTGGCTTTAGTTTAGCAGCTATTGCCCAGCAAAAGCCATTAACCGGCGATCAGTATTTTAAGGGCAACTTTAAAGGCATTATACAGCCCTTACCCATTGCTACCCGTTGGGCAGACAATAACAATCTTTTGCTAATGAAAGACAGCAAGCTCTTTATCCTGGATGCCAAAAAAGGCACTGAAAGAGCGGCGACAGATGCGGATAAAAATGTAGAGAAAGTGCAGGTAATACCCACAGCTTACAGCAAAAACAAAAATCTCTACATTAAAATAAATGAAACAGAAGTACAGCTTACCAATGATGATGCACCGGAAATAAACCCCACTACCAGCCCCGATGCCAATTATGTGGCCTACACAAAAAATAATGATCTATATACGGTAAACCTTAGCACTAAAAAAGAAACCCGGCTTACCAGCGATGGAAGCGATGTAATTCTGAATGGCTATGCAAGCTGGGTGTATATGGAAGAGATCCTGGGCAGACAGTCGCAGTACCGTGCTTTTTGGTGGAGCCCCGATAGTAAAAACATTGCCTTCTTTAGGAGCAATGATACCGATGTGCCGGTGTTTACCATAACCGACGCTACCAGCCTGCATGGCTATGTAGAAAAAATGCATTACCCCAAAGTAGGCGATAAAAATCCTGAAATAAAAATAGGCATCGTACAACCCTATGGCGGCAATATAACCTGGAGCGATTTTAATGAAAAAGACGATCAGTATTTTGGCCTTCCCTACTGGAAACCCGATGGCAAAAGCCTTTTGGTGCAATGGATGAACCGCAAACAAAATCAATTAAAAATTTGGGAAGTAAATCCTGCTACCGGAAGCAAAACAGCTTTTTATACCGAAGAACAAAAAACATGGATTAACCTGGACGACAATGACCGCATACAGTTTCTTGAAAACGGCAAAGGCTTTTTATTGCAATCGGATGCCAGCGGATGGAATCATATTTATTATTACAATATGCAAGGCAAACTCATTAATGCAGTTACGGCAGGAAAATTTACCGTTACAAATATTAGTAAGGTAGATGAAAAAAAAGGCCTGGTATATTTTACTGCACGCAGCAGAGAGAACACAGCGCACTCCGATTTTTATAAAGTAAACCTGGATGGCAAAAAAATGCAGCGGTTAACCTTTGGCGATTTTACCCATAATATTACCAGCATTTCTCCTGATGGATCTTATTTTGTAACCAACTACAGCAACGTAACTACTCCTACCCGTTCTGCATTAGTGAATAATAAAGGAAAAATAATAAAGGAACTGGGCAGCAGCAAAGCTGCAGAATTTGATGATTATCAAATGGCAAAAACAGCAATAGTGAGAGTGAAAAGTGATGATGGTTTATATGATTTGCCCATGAAAATAACCTGGCCGTTAAATATGGATAAGAATAAAAAATATCCTTTACTCATCAGCATTTATGGCGGCCCAAATGCAGGTACCGTAATGGATACATGGGCACTTACCGGTAACCAGCAGTTTTATGCCAAAGAAGGATTGATACAGGTAGCAATGGATCATCGGGCCAGTGGACATTTTGGTAAAGAGGGCGTAAATTATATGTACCACAATTTGGGTTATTGGGAAATGAAAGATTACAGCACTATGGTAAAATGGCTGATAGCTAATGGCAATGCAGATTCCGAAAAAGTATGCATCACCGGGTTTAGTTATGGAGGTTATATGAGTTGCTATGCGCTTACTTATGGTGCCGATGTATTTACTCACGGTATGGCGGGTGGAAGTGTTACAGACTGGACCTTGTATGACTCTCACTATACCGAACGTTTTATGGGCACGCCTGCAGACAATGCCGAAGGATATAAAACAAGTTCGGTATTAACTTACGTTGATAAATACAAGGGAAACCTGCAGCTCGTTCATGGCATGATTGATGAAAATGT
>JBKJSJ010000340.1:0-7666 GCA_046595965.1 Ferruginibacter sp. | reverse complement strand
CTGAATCTGTGCTTTGTTTAAATGTTGCAGGTCTTCATTAAAATGCTGGGGGAAAATGACCGCCATTTTTATTTCGCCCTTTTTAAATTCTTCTTCTACCTGGCCAAAGGTTTGCAGATTTTTTTCTATATCGAAAAAACGGCTCGCATCCAACTGCGCAATGAGCGATATTGTTGCTGCATCTTTTGAATTATCCAGCACAGCTATTTTAGCATTCTTTACCTCGTTGGTTAATGCAAAACCAAAAATAATAATCTGCACCACAGGCATTCCAAGAAGAATAAACATAGTCCGCCTATCCCTCCAGATATGATAAAATTCCTTTTTTACAAATGCAAAAAACTGTTTGCCTGCCAGTCCCCAAAAGGAAGGTTGTGCAGGTTGAATATTTTTATTACTATCCTTCATTAAATAGAATTATAAATTTTTTATTGGCTGGATAAATTGCCTGCACTGCTATTTAAATAATTTTAATCTGCTGCCCTTACGGCTTTACGTGCCAATTGTAAAAAAACGTCATCCATAGATGCTGCGTTATAATTTAGTTTTAACTGTGCAGGAGTATCCAAAGCTTCTATTCTTCCATCTACCATAATGCTTACCCGGTTACAATACTCTGCTTCGTCCATATAATGTGTAGTTACAAAAATGGTGATGCCAGAATCTGAAGCTTCGTAAATCATATTCCAGAATTCTCTTCTTGTTACCGGATCTACTCCACCGGTAGGTTCATCTAAAAAAACAATTTCCGGCTCATGAAAAATAGCTACGGAAAAAGCCAGCTTTTGTTTCCAGCCCAGTGGCAAAGATTTTACCAGTACATTGGCTTCATTTTGCAAGTGAAGCTGATTAAGAATAAAAGAAATTTTGTTTTTTATAAACGCATTGCTTTTATGATAGATGCCTCCATAAAACTGCATGTTTTCTTTTACCGTTAAATCATCGTACAACGAAAATTTCTGGCTCATGTATCCAATGCTCTTTTTTATTTTTTCAGTTTCTTTATACACATCAAAGCCTGCAACTGTAGCTGCCCCACCCGATGGCAGCGAAAGCCCGCAAAGCATGCGCATGGCCGTGGTTTTACCGGCACCGTTGGCACCCAAAAAACCAAATATCTCTCCTTTTTGCACTTCAAAACTAATATGATCTACAGCTACAAAATGGCCAAAGCGTTTGGTTAAATTATTGGCAGTAATAACTTTATCGTACCCCATTTTAATTTTTCATTAGTGCAATAAAACAATCTTCTATTGCGGGTTTTACAGGCTGCATAACAGCCGCATCTTTTTGATGGCTATTAATAAAATTCATCAACAACTCCTCTCCTTCTTCATTCTTTAATACCACATGATGATATTCTCCATAAGGATAAACATCTTTTATAAAACTGGTTGCCCTAAGTTCGTTTAGCAAATGAAGCATGTGCGCCGATTTTACAGCCCGCAGTGGATTGGAAAAATTATTTACAATTGCTTCCGGGCTGTTGATAGAAAGGATTTTTCCGTTTTGAATTAGTGCAACCCTGTCGCAGAGACTGGCTTCGTCCATGTAAGGGGTGGACACAAGAATAGTAATGCCCTGTTGTTTTAACCCTTTAAGCATTTCCCAAAATTCTTTTCGGGATACTGCATCTACGCCTGTGGTGGGCTCATCTAAAAACAAAACAGAAGGCCGGTGTATAAGTGCGCAACACAATGCCAGTTTTTGTTTCATACCGCCGGAGAGTTTGCCGGCTTTTCTTTTTTTAAACGGCTCTATCTGTACATAAATATCTTTTATAAGGTCATAATTTTCTGTAATGCTGGTATTAAAAATGGTGGCAAAAAAATGCAGGTTTTCTTCTACCGATAAATCGGGATACAAAGAAAATTTTCCCGGCATGTATCCCACCGTTTTTCTAATTTCCTTATAATTTTTTACCACATCAAAACCATCTACTATTGCTTTGCCACTATCTGCCAGCAATAAAGTAGTCAATATTCTAAATAAAGAAGTTTTACCCGCACCATCGGGCCCAATGATACCAAACAGTTCGCCCCTGCTCACATTAAATGAAATATCATTCAATGCAGTTATCTCCTTTTTTTTGCCATAGGTTTTTATAATATTTTCTATTGTTACAGCGTCCATTTGTTTACAATTTTACTTCGCCATACATCCCTATTTTCAAATAGCCATCGTTGGGTACTTTTATTTTTATTGCATACACAAGATTGGCCCGCTCCTCTTTTGTCTGAATTGTTTTAGGCGTAAATTCTGCCTTATCCGAAATCCAGGTAATGCTGCCATTGTAAGTTGTATATTTTTTTGCCCCATCATCAATCAACACTTTTACATTTTGTCCCAGCTTTATTTTTGGCAGTTGAACACCGGTTATAAATGCCCTTAAATTTAAGAAGGATAAATCTGCAATTTTATAAAGTGCTTTTCCTGCAGCAATTATTTCTCCCTGCTCTGCATATTTAGTAATAACAGTACCAGAAACGGGATTAACAATATTTGCCCGCTGCACCTGATCCTGCAGTTGTGCTACTCTTTTTCTTAAAGGATCGGCTTCGCTTAATATGCTCCTGTTTTGTGTAGAGGTATTACTGCGCTGCACATTTATCTGTTGCTGAGATACTGCTAACTGCCTTCTTGCAATATCTACCTGCGCATTTATATCATCTAGTTGTTTGCCCGTGGCTGCATCGGCTTTTACAAGGTTTTCCATCCTGGTTTTTTCATGTTGCAGATTGTTTAATTGCGATTGCTGCACTGCCAGTTGATTTTGCAGCAACTGCACCTGTGGTGCGGCTGTGGCTGTTTTTTCGTTCAGTGCTTTTATACTTGCTTCTACCTGATCCTGCTGCAGCAAAATATTTTTTGCATCTACTGTGCCCACAATGCTGTCTTTGGCAATTACCAATCCTTCCTGCACTTTAAAAGAAAGTATTTTGCCCGAAAGCTCAGAAGAAACAATGACTTCGTCTGCTTCAAATGTGCCGGAAGCATCGCTGGTAACTGCTCCATTTTTGCAACCAATAAAAGCAACACATAAAAAAGCTATTGCTATAAAATTTATTTTATTCATAAAAATATTTTAATTTTTTCCTGAAATAGTCTGGTAATTTATTTGTGCCTGTAATAATTGCACCTGGTGTGTTATAAGCGATTGCCTGGCCTGGTCCTCAGCATTTATCTCCCGCAAATAATCATTGGCAGTAATTACCCCATTGTCCAATTGCGCCTTTGCTGCATCCTTTACACTTATTCTAAGCAATATTATTTCATTGTCTTTGGCAATTAGTTGAGTAAGTTTATCAACTTCTGCCTGCTGTTGTTTTAATGCAGTATTGGTATTAAGTAAAAAAGTTTCTTTTTGTATTTGTACTGATTCTTTATTGAGATCAATTAAATGTTTATCATTTTTTTGTGTGTACAGGCCACCAAATCCCCAGTTTATGCGCAGGCCCGTTGTGTAAAAAAAAGCAAACTCATTTTTAAGAAAATTAAGTCCTGGCCTGCCATAGCCACTTTGCATAAAAATACTTGCCCTGGGTTTATTGCGGGAATCAATCAGTTTATACTGCCCATTAAGTAAACTGGCCTGGGTACCGAATAATTTTATTTCGGGCCGCACAATTTCACTACTCATTACGGCTATTTCTATAACAGGTTTTTCCAGTAGCACATCGGCCGGCAAAGATTGGTTAATGAATAAACCCAGCACATCAACCAATCCTTTGCGGGACGCAAGTATTTCAATTTCCCTTTGATCGGCTTTTAGTAATTCCGCATTTAAAACATTCAGGTTTGAGCGAAAAGCCACGCCATTATTTACCTGTGCAGTTGTTTTTTTAATTCCGTTGTTTACATCTGTTTTTATTAAATCTACCTGGCTTATCTGTTCATCCAAATACAATACCCCCAAAAACAACTGGTTAATTCTTTCTTTTAATTTATACAATTCAACTTCTATCTTTTGCTGCTCCGCTGCTTCATTTAATTGCTGAATATTTTTTTGTTCTCTAATGCTGCCGCCATCATAAATTAACTGGTTAATATCGGCCAGCATTTTATACTGGTCTTTAGATGCAGGCGTAATGGTTACTCCCGGTATAGGCACTTTAACCTCGGTAACATCCGATTGATAGGTAGCCTGCCCGCTTACACTAAATTGCGGCAAAAAGCCTTTTCCCAGGTTATCAATATTTAAAGCGGTGGTTTGTTTTATTAAATCCCGCTGTTTTACCAAAGGATAATTTTTTATAGCTGCTTCATAAGCCGCAGCAAGGCTGATGCTTTGCTTTTGCTGTGCATGCAATATTAAGGGTGCAAACAGCAATATGATTAATACTAATTTCATGATTTAAAAACAATTATTTTTTTATAGAATCAATTATAAATTTTGGAATCTCTTTTCGCCGCTGCTCCATCAGTTGCCTGAACTGTACTTCAGTTATCTGCAGGGTACGGCTAAGCATGGGCTTAGCCACAAATGGAAAGATAGTCATCGATATCAGGTTCATTAAAAGATGAACCGGGTTAATTCTTTTTATAGTTCCTTTCTTTATTTCTTTTTCTATTTGCTCCAGAAATTTTGCAGGCTTTGGCCTTGCAGACAAGCCCCATATTTTTTTTAAAAACTTGTCTGCATCTCTATTTAGCTCATTAAGTATAAACCAGGGCAAATAAGGATTCTCTACCATCTCATCTATGTATTCATTTACAAAATGTTCCAGCTTTTCAAAAAGGGGAGCATCCGATTGAAAGATTAAATTTATTTTGGGAAAAAACTTTTCAGCTTCCAGCAGGAATACTACTTCAAACAATTGTTCTTTATTCTTAAAGTAATAATGCAACAACGCTTTATTAATGGCGGCACCGTCGGCAATGTCCTGCATACGTGCCCCTGCCATCCCTTTGGCTGTAAACACTTTTCTTGCAGCAGCAAGAATTGTAACTTCCGTTGTTTGATTTTTTTTGTTATTAACCATACAGTTTAACCAAATGGTTAACAAAAGTAAAAGATAAAAATTATATATATAAATTTATTTTTTTTAAACGCAAAAAGACCCGATGAGGGCCTTTTTGCAAATACAAACATTTTATTTATTCTGCCCAGCTCATTACATATCCCTGGTTTTCTATGTCTATGGCAGTTTGGGTAAGCAGCAAGGGGCGAAATGTATCTACCATTACCGCCAGTTCTTTTGTTTCCTTAGCACCAATGCTTTTTTCTACAGCACCCGGATGTGGACCGTGAGGTATTCCTGCAGGATGCAACGTAATCATACCACGGGTTACATGTTTGCGGCTCATAAAATCTCCATCTACATAATACAACAATTCATCACTGTCTATATTGCTGTGGTTATAAGGTGCCGGTACTGCCATTGGATGATAATCATACAACCGGGGCACAAAGGAACACACTACAAACGCATCTGTTTCAAAAGTTTGGTGCACAGGCGGTGGCTGATGCACCCGCCCGGTTATGGGCTCAAAATCATGAATAGAAAATATGTATGGATAGCAACACCCATCCCAGCCTACCACATCAAAAGGATGGGTGCCATAATGAATACCATAAAGCCAGCCTTTCTTTTTTGTTTTAATAATGAAGTCGCCCCTTTCATCATTCGTTTTCAAATTGCCAGGCACCCGTATATCCCTTTCGCAATAAGGTGAATGCTCCATCAACTGGCCGTTTTTGCTCAAATATTTTTTAGGGTATCGGATAGGATGAGACGACTCTACAATAAACAGCCGGTTATTTTCATCATTAAAATGAATTTGATAAATGGTGCCTCTGGGTAACAAAATATAATCTCCATAGCTAAATGTTAATTCACCATAACAGGTTGTTACTACCCCACTGCCCTCGTGTACAAAAATCATTTCATCGGCATCTGCATTTTTATAAAAATAATCTGTCATGCTTTTTTGCGGGGCAGCCAACACAATATGGCAATCGGCGTTTACCAATACTGCTTTGCGGCTTTGCAGGTAATCTGCTTCCGACTTCACCTTAAACCCTTCCAGGCTACGGTGCTTCAGCATTTTTTCTTCTGCTATTGCCGGAGAAACGTTGATGGGATCATCGCAACTTACTATTAAGGTGGGAGCATGGGTATGGTATAAAATTGAATAGTCATTAGAAAACCCTTCGGTAGAAAATAATTGTTCGGCATATAAACTACCATCCGGTTTTCTAAACTGTGTATGTCGCTTGTGCGGAATAGTTCCAGCTTTATGATAATGTGGCATTAGAATAATTTGATAATTAAATAATGGATAATTTCTTAATTGCAGAAGTTAATAACTAAATAAAAATTGAATCAATGACTAATAGCAAAAGCTTATCGCTAAAAATTTTTAGCCAATGCCAGCATCAGGAAATAATATTTCCAGCATCGCTTATCAATAAAATAAATAAAGTTGCGGTGAAAAGGCATTTTTAAATAATTAATGAATGGATAATTATCTTCATTCAAATTTACAGGTAAAAATCGAAATCAATTGACAAGGATAGGCCTTATTTCAGACACCCATAGTTTTTTAGATGAAGCTGTTTTTGAACATTTTAAAAATTGCGATGAAATATGGCATGCCGGAGATTTTGGTAATATAGCGTTGGCCAATCGCCTTGCCATGCAAAGTGGCCTGCCAGTTAGAGGGGTTTATGGAAATATTGATGATATTCACATCCGTAATATTTATCATGAAAATCTTTTTTTTACCTGCGAGGAAGTGAATGTTTTTATGCGTCATATTGGTGGCTTTCCAGGCAGGTATGCGCCGGGTGTAAAAGACCTTATTTTAAAAAACAAATCACAACTTTTCATCAGCGGCCATTCGCATATTTTAAAAATTATTTACGACGATAAATTAAATTGCCTGCACATAAACCCCGGTGCAGCTGGCAGGCAAGGCTGGCACAAAGTAAGAACGCTGGTTAGATTTATAGTAGATGGAAAAAATATGAAAGATTGCGAAGTGATAGAGTTAGACAACCGTTGATCGCTCATAAAATTAATTTCTGCAAAAAATATTACAACCGATAACTTTCATAAATAATATCGAACATGAAAAAGTAATACCAGGCACACGTCAACACAACAAAGTTGGAAATAAAAATATAATTAGTTGCATCAAGGATTAAAGATTGCTGCAAATGAAAAACTAAAAATTGAAACTTATAAAATTATTTTCTTCGATTATTAGAACAGGCTTAAGATGAAAGGAGTGGAAAATTTTAAAGAAAATATTTAAAAAAATAAATAATAAAAATAATGATCCCGGCCAAATGGCCGGGATCATTATTTTATCATAATCCAGGAAACCAGGGTCTGCCGATAACTTCTCTAAAAGGCCATGGCACTACTGCCAGTATGATGATAAGCGCAAACAGGTACAACCACGAAGCAGCCCCGTAGCCACCTCTTTTTGCTTTGCCCCTGGCAATTGTAATAAGTATAATAGCAATGAGCATTCCAGTAATATGCTCCAATCCCCAAAAGCGGAGGGCGCTATCTTTCATTACAGCAGCAAACCCGTTAGACTGTATCAATTTATAACCAAATGCTCCGGTAAAATATTGGTATAAACCAATAAGCAATGTAATATGTGCAGAGATGAGTAACCATAAACTTGTTTTCTTTAATCCCGCTTTTTTACC
>JBKJSJ010000231.1:0-2849 GCA_046595965.1 Ferruginibacter sp. | reverse complement strand
TCCATTAAAAAATTATCCATTTTTCATTAAGGTGCCAGCCGCTCTATCTTCCAGGTTGCATCTGCCAAAGCACTGTACTGAATTCTATCATGCAGCCTGCCAGGTCTTCCCTGCCAGAATTCAATTAATGTAGGTTTTACAATGTAGCCTCCCCAGTGTGCAGGCCGGTCTATTTCTTTACCTGCAAAACTCTTTTGCAATTCAGTTAAGTTTTCTTCTATTACCTGCCGGGAATTTATGACCTGGCTCTGTGGCGATGCCCAGGCTCCTATCCTGCTTTCTGGTGGCCGGGAGTTAAAGTAGGCATCACTTTCTGTTGCCGGTATTTTTTCTACTGTTCCATCTATTCTCACCTGGCGCTCCAGTTCTTTCCAAAAAAATACGAGGCTGGCAAAAGGATTTTCATCCAGTTCCATTCCTTTATGACTATGATAATTGGTAAAAAAAACAAACCCATTTTCGTCGTAGTCTTTTAATAAAACTATGCGGGCGCTGGGCAATCCGTTGCTGGTGGCGGTAGCAAGGGTCATAGCATTCAGCTCAACAATTTCACTCAGCACAGCTTCGCCCCACCATTTATCAAATTGCTTTATGGCATTGCTATACACATCTGTTTCATTTAAAGTTTGCAGTTGGTACTCTTTTCTTATTCCGGAGATATTGCTCATAGGTTTATTTTTGTGAAAGATAAAATTCACACAAATAATCTACATAAAAAAAAGCATCTTTTTTAAAGATGCCTTTTAATATTTTTATGAATGATTTATTTACATACCAAATCCCGCAGCACGGGTTACACCAAACAGGGAAAACAGCAGCAATCCTACAATAGCAGCTATTACAAAATAAATTGCTATAATAACCAGGTAAGCTACCACCATGTAGGCTACTTTTTTTTCTTCGGATGTTTTTTTAAGCGGGCCAATTCCGAGATACATTAAATAAATACCATAAATCATTCCACCAATAGAAATTAAAGTGCCTATTCCCGGAACAAATGAAAGCAACGATGCTATGTAAGAAGGAGTACTAGAGTATGCTACCAATTGAGCAGATTTGTTGATATCTTTTTCAGAGTCGAAACTACCCGCCAGGGCATCTATGATATAAGAAGAAAGAAAAAAACCTACAGCATTGGCCACAAATGCAATAATGGCAGAAACAATAAAAAATTTAAATCCCGAAACTCCCGGAAAAATTAATCCATGTAAAAAAACACCCGCAGCAGCCAACAGGGAAAGGGGCAATACATAACTGATAAATAAGGCCTGCGGGGTTGTGCTCTCCGTTTTAATAACTTCCCATTCAGTTTTGGGAGTAACTAAAATGTTTTTTACTCTTTCTATTATATTCATAATTAGTAGGTTTTAACAGCCAATATATTACTTAGTTTTTCTATTTGCAAGCTTAAAAAATTTTAAAGGCTAAATACCTTTTTTCCGCAGCAGGGCATTCAGGGCTTCTGCTTCTTTTAGCTTAGTTTTTAAACTTTCTATTTCAAGCAATGCTATTTCAAGATTACTGTTAGTGGCAGCCAACACTTTTTTCAGGTCTTTCATTTTTTTATAGACTGCGCTGGCTTCCTGCAGTTCGTTGCTGGTGTCCAGCAAGTTGGCCTCCAGGCTGCCCTGTTCTTTCAGGCTGTCTGCATAATGAAGCTGTTCTTTTATGGATGCATACAATTCATTTTCCATTTCTTCCAGTCTTATAGAATGTCCTTCATTTTTTTGCTGCCAGATGCCAAGGTTATTCTGCATCTGTTCAAACTCATTGAGGTTGTTATCCAGCCTGCTTTGCATGGCAGTAGCTTCGTTAGATCTTTCTCGCAATAGCTCCAGTTCTTCTTCCCTAATTTTAATCATCGTATTCACATCCTCCAGTTGAATCTGCAGGAGTTCATTCTCTGACCTTAAAATTTTTATTTGATTTTCTGTAAGCATATTTTCAATTCTTATTAACAAAGAAATTTTTCATTGTGCGGTGTAAAACCACTATAAAAATACGGTAAAGAAAAAACTATGGCATAATTAAAAAGCTACCATTTTGGTAGCTCTTCCTATGTAAAAATATTTTAAGATTTATCGTACCAGCGTTCCCACTTTTTCTCCCGTAACCACACTCAGCAAATTGCCGGGTTTGTTCATGTCAAAAACTACAATGGGCAAATCGTTTTCCATGCACAAGGTAAAAGCAGTCATGTCCATTACCTTAAGATTCATAGAAATGCATTCTGCAAAAGATATTTTTCCAAACTTGGTAGCAGTAGGATCTTTTTCGGGGTCGGCACTGTAAATACCATCAACTCTTGTACCCTTTAAAATTACATCTGCTTTTATTTCTATGGCTCTTAAAGAACCTGCAGTATCGGTTGTAAAATAAGGGTTACCAGTGCCGGCACCAAAGATAACCACCCGGCCTTTTTCCAGGTGGCGCATAGCACGGCGGCGGATGTAGGGTTCTGCTATCTGTTCCATTTTAATGGCACTCTGCAGTCTTGTATAAACGCCTGCTTTTTCCAGGCCTGCCTGCAAAGCCATGCCATTAATAACGGTGGCCAGCATTCCCATATAATCTCCCTGCGCTCTTTCAATGCCGGTTTCGGCTTCGTTCATGCCACGGTAAATATTGCCGCCGCCAATTACAATGGCTACCTGCACACCCATTTCTGTTATTTGTTTAATGTCCTGTGCATATTGGGCAATCACCTGCGAGTCCATGCCAAAGTTTTTATCGCCCATAAGCGATTCACCGGAAAGTTTAAGAAGAATGCGTTTGTATTTTGGGAGCATAATAAAGGATGTATGATTTGTTATGTATGATGTATGAAAGTGCGAAGATATATTTTCTAC
>JBKJSJ010000214.1:0-13524 GCA_046595965.1 Ferruginibacter sp. | reverse complement strand
TAAAGAAGCACAGAAAATTCTCTTTAAAGTAAAAGAAGAGCCTAAGAAAAAAGAAAAAAAATCAGAAGCATAATTTTAAACTAATAATTTATCTGATACCCGTTTGCTTTTTGCAGGCGGGTATTTTTGTTTTAAATAGAATAAAATTTTTGCTACGTCCTATTTATAAAGCAGGCAGCATAGCAGCATAAAAAATATCCAGTAAGCTATTTTAAAATAAGAGTTTAACACATAGCCTCCCCCGCTTTTTTGCGGGCAGGCTATTTGTTGCATTGCTAGTTTGATGCGTCTGCCCTTATGATGCTGGCTGGCAACGATATTTATATATAATATTATTCTATCTTTAATATAATTTAAATTCCGGTCTCAATATTTTAATCCTAACAATTTGTATAATGAAATTTTTAATAATAGATGACCATTACGTAGTTAGATCGGGCATTAGTTCTTTGTTGTCCTTAATATACCAACCCTGTGAGATATATGAGGCAGAGAATGATCTTATAGCTAAAGAACAATTGAAACTGCAGACCTACGATTTAATTATTATGGATATCCAGATACCTAACGTGGATATGCTGGCTTTTATGGAGTTTGTGCATAAACAATACCCCGATACAAAAGTGCTGATGCTATCTATGAGTCCCGAAAATATTTATGCAAGGCGTTTTTTAAAAGCCGGTGCAAAGGGATTTTTACCAAAAGATTCTTCATTAGATGAAATTAAAAAAGCACTGAACCTTGTGCTGAATAATAGAAAATATATCAGTGCTGCTTTGGCAGAATCACTGGCAGAAGATTCTATTTCCGATACACCTGCTAATCCTTTTGATAAACTTTCGCAAAGAGAATTTGAGATTGCTTCTTTACTGCTTTCTGGCAAAACAATTACAGAAATAGGTAAATTACTTACGCTTCAGTTATCTACTATTGGTACACACAAAGCCAGGGTGTTTGAAAAATTGGGAGTAGCAAATATGCTGGAATTAAAAGATCTGGCAACAGGGTATAATTTTTAGCCAGGTGCCAATGTAATGTTTGCAACATAAATTTCCTGCTGGCGAATATTAAAAACTTCATTTTGCCATCCCTTTTTTTTATGTCATTTTTGCAGCTAGATGGCAAAAAAAATAATTATTACAATTGATGGATGGAGTAGCTGCGGCAAAAGCACGCTGGCAAAGCAATTAGCCAAATCGCTGGGATATGTTTACATAGACAGTGGTGCCATGTACCGTGCCATTACTCTTTATTTTTTAAGAAACCATATAGACTGGACGGATGAAAAAGAAGTAGCGGAGGCATTAAAAATTATAGAACTTCATTTTGAATTTAATCTCAAATCTGCCCAGTCGGAAATATTTTTAAATAAAGAAAATGTAGAGTATGTAATAAGGGATATGGTGGTGGCAGAAAAAGTAAGCGATGTAGCAGCCATCGCTGCAGTAAGAACTTTTGCAGTGGCAGTACAGCAAAAAATGGGCAGCCAGAAAGGGATTGTAATGGATGGAAGGGATATTGGCACTACCGTTTTTCCGGATGCAGAATTGAAAATATTTATGACGGCCGATATAGCGGTAAGGGTAGAACGCAGGTTTAAAGAAATGTTTGAAAAAAATCCAAATGTAAGTATTGAAGAAGTAAAATCTAATTTGGAAATGAGAGATTATATAGATTCTAACCGGCAAGTAAGCCCCCTGCGCAAGGCAGAAGATGCAGTGCTCATAGATAATACCTATATTACCATGATAGAACAATTAGATATTGCGCTGAAACTGGTAGCAAAAATTTTGTGAGCTTATACAAATTGCTCCTGCAGTTTTTCCAAAGAAATTGCCCTACCAAAAAATCCGGCAATCTTTTCTATTATTTTTTCTACCAATGCATCGGGGCAACTGGCACCGCTGGTAATTAAAATTTTTACAGGTTGTATTTGGGGTAAAAAATTTGTTGTATATATTTCCATTCCTTCATGCAGATCAAAATGCAATATTTTTTCTTTAGATAAAATTTTTTCTGCATCATTTATAAAATAGGTGGGCAGTTTATGCTGGCAAAGTTCTACCAGGTGGCTGGTATTGCTGCTGTTGTAGCCACCTGCTACAATGGCCAGGTGAGCCTGCTGCTGCAGCAGGCTGTACACCGAAGATTGGTTATCGTTGGTAGCATAACACAAGGTATCACGGGTATCTGCAAATCTTTCTTCAATATTATTTTCTGTTAGTTCATAGGTGCTGATCATCACCTGTTTTAAAAAATCGGCAATGCCCTGTGTGTCGCTCGCCAGCATGGTGGTTTGATTTACCACACCAATTTTTTGCAGGTGAACTGCAGCATCAAAATTTTGAGAATACCTGCCGGCAAAACTGGTATAAAATTCGGCTACCGGATTTTGGCCGGTAATAAATTTGCTAAGTTCAATGGCCTCTGCCATATCATTAATAACCACCGAAGGCGTGTTGGCAGCAGCATGCGAAAAAGTAGCCCTGGTTTCTTCATGCGTGGGTTTGCCATGCACAATTACGGTATAATTTTTTAGGGCTATCTGTTCGCTCCGGTTCCACACTTTTTCTACAAAGGGGCATGTGGTATTGTATTGTTGGGTGGGAATGCCTTTATCTAAAAGTTTTTTTTCTATGGCAAGCGTAGTACCAAAGGCAGGAATAATTACAATGTCTTCGCTATTGAGCTCATCAAATGAAACCAGTTCTTTTCCTTTGGTATCCTGCAAAAACTGTACGCCCCTGTTTAGCAGGTCTTCATTTACCTGCGGGTTGTGAATCATTTCGCTCAATAAAAAAATTCTCTTGCCAGGGTTTTCATCAATGGTTCTAAAAGCAATTTCAATGGCATTTTCTACCCCATAACAAAAACCAAAATGCCGGGCAAGATAAATTTGCACGGCACCAAAATCGAGCAGGGTAGGGCTAAAGTCTTTCTTCATTTTATCCTGCTCTCTGCGTTTGTTTTTTATGGCCGAAATTAATGGACTGCGGTATGTAAATGGTATTGTAAATTGCTTCATTGTATCGTATAACAAACGCAAAGGTACATTGTTGAGGCTTAGGGTGCAGGTGTATTGATACAAGTTTTGGTTTTCATATTTAAAAATATTTTATTTGCAGCATGTTTACACAACCTTCTTTTTTACCGGCATCCAACCTCTACGAAGTTAATTTAAGGCAATACAGTACCCAAGGCAGTTTCAAAGCTTTTGCCACGCATCTTCCCCGCCTTAAAGAAATGGGTGTAGAAATTCTGTGGCTGATGCCCATTCACCCGATAGGTATCAAAAACCGCAAAGGAACTCTGGGAAGTTATTATTCTATAAAAGATTTTGTGGATGTAAACCCCGAGTTTGGAAGCAAAGAAGATTTTAAAAACCTGGTAGCCGAAGTGCATCGTTTGGATATGAAAATAATCCTGGACTGGGTGGCCAATCATGCAGCCTGGGATAATGTGTGGACCCTTACCGATCCCGATTTTTTTGAAAGGGATGCGGCAGGCAATTTTAAACCACCCTACGATTGGGATGACGTAATACAGATTAATCACAGCAACCCTGCAGAACAACAAGCTATGATTGATGCGATGAAATATTGGGTTTTAGATTTTGATATAGATGGTTTTCGTGCAGACCTTGCACACCTTACGCCCCTGCCATTCTGGATAAATGCCAGGACCCAACTTACTGAAATAAAAACAGATCTTGTATGGCTTGCAGAAACAGAAGAAATTAACTATCACCAGGCTTTTGATATTTCTTTTAGCTGGAAGTGGATGCACGACACGGAAGATTATTGTAAAGGAAAAAGAGATTTTGATGTACTTACAAATACATTACAGCATTATAAAAATGATTTTCCAACAAACGCCCTGCACATGTATTTTACCAGTAATCATGATGAAAATACCTGGAACGGTACCGCTTTTGAAAAGTATGGTGCATATGTAAAAGCCCTGTCTGTTTTTAATGCTACATATTATGGTATCCCTTTAATTTACAGTGGAGAAGAATTGCCCCTAAATAAACGCCTGAAGTTTTTTGATAAGGATGCAATAGAATGGGGAGAAGAAATTGAATTACGATTATTTTATAAAACTTTGCTGCTGCTTCGTAAAAACAATAAAGCCATTGCTGCAGGCATGAGCAGTACGCCTATATTTATAGAAGATGCAGCCTTCAAAAATATCATTGCATTTTATCGCATGGCAGGTGATACCGTGCTGCTTGTTTTTGTAAACATGAGCAGGCAAAAACAAACACTTTTATTTTCTACCCAACATCTGCAAGGAGATTATAGGAATGTGTTTTCTGGCGAAATAATTTCGCTGCCGGATGGAGGCATTGTGGAACTGGAACCCGCTGCATTTATGGTGCTGGAAAAAGAATAAAAAAACTCCCGATATTTATGCCGGATCTTTTTTATTTATATTCATATTCTACACTGCCCATCAGTTTTCTTTCTTTGGTAAAACATTTTTCTTTTACCCGCAGACCATTTTCATAAGTATATTTCCAAACATAATAATTATTCCGGCCTTCCTCTGTGCTGGTCATTTGCGATACCAGGCCTGCGCTGTTATTGTATTCAAACAAGTAATCGGGCAATAAGCCGGTTTTAAAATCATTGGCCTGCACAATATCTGTTATCCTTTTTTTAGCATCGTAATAATAATAATACTTAGTGCCACTTTTAGTATCTTTTTCTATGGCAATATTATTCTGCTCGTCTAATGCAAATAAAATGATGGTACTATCTGTACCGTTTTTTACACGTATCATTTGCAGGGGCTGGTTCTGTTCGTTGTAAGAATAAATATGCTGCTCTGTAATTTGATTGGTAAAATCATCGTCGCTGGAGCGAACCGTAGAAACGATAGAAGCCAGGCGGCCATTGTCATCGAAATTATAAATATTTGAATTAACGGCAATCGTTGAGCTGTCGTATGTTTTTAGCAATTGCCCTTTGCTGTTAAAAGTAGAAGTGAGCAGGGAAGCTGCAGAAATATTGGAACGGGTAAATAATTCAGATTTAGTATAGTCCTTAGAGAATTTTTTTTGGCAAAAAAATCCATCGCTTGGGCTGCCATCGTCTTCAAAACTTTTTATATTAATTGTTTTTATTTTGTTTTGTTTGTAAGATGCCATATCAGCCAATAACTGTTTATTGCTTAAAATATCCTTGTAATAAAACTGGGCAGATGCGGTTAAGGCAAGCAACCAAAATGACAACAACAAAACAACTGTTTTTTTCATATTATAAAAATTAGCTTTAGCGAAGGTAGTGTCCTAAAATTTGTTATAAGTTAAGCGGCTGCTAAAAGTTCATTATTTTTAGCAAAATTATATTCATTGAGCCATTTAAACGAACGTAAGCAAAAGAACTGCCTCAATTGTAATGCACAGGTACATGGAAAATATTGCCATATCTGCGGGCAGGAAAATTTAGAGCCGGTAGAAACTGCTTGGTACCTCATTACCCATTTTTTTAATGATATCACTCATTTTGATGGTAAGTTTTTCAGCACACTATACCTGCTTCTTACAAAGCCCGGCTTTCTTTCAAGTGAATATAAAACGGGCCGCAGGGTGGCTTATCTTAACCCCGTGAGAATGTATATTTTCACCTCGTTTATTTTCTTCTTCATTTTTTTTTCTGCGTTTCACCTGGACGAGGATTTGTTTAAGAGTACCAGTAAACCTAACCTCCTTACTGCCATCAGCAGGTTAGATAGTGCAGCTTTTAAAAAATCGACAGATGCTATTGACAATATGGACAGCATGCAATTACGGAGTTTTTCAATGGCTGTAAATAATGGTAACAATATGACGAGGCAATATTTTAACCGGTATGCAGACAGTGCCCGCAAGTTGCCTGAAGAGTATAATGTACTTTCTCCTATTGCAGCAATTGTAAATATGGACAGCACAGAGTTGAGTAATTTTAATATGGTAGTTGGCTTGATGGATAGTGTAACTTTTAAAAAAACGATGCTGGCCATAAACGCAGAAGATTCAATAACCAAACAAAGTTTTTTTAATTATATCGACAGCAGCAGGTTAACGCAAAGGGTCATCATGGGTGGGGATATAAAATTTAATAAAAAGAATTATGATTCGTTGGTAAAAGCCGGGGCTATAAAAGACGGCTGGATAATGAAACGCATTCGCCAAAAAGTATTTGATATAAATGAAAAATTCAGAAACACAGGAGACAAAGTTTTTGCAGGTCTTTTAAAAACACTGGTTCATAATTTTCCGCAAATGTTATTTGTTTCCTTACCCTTGTTTGCCTTTTTTTTAAAACTTATTTATTACCGCCGAAAACATTTTTATCTTGTAAGCCATGGCATATATAGCATTCACCTGTATATTTTTTACTTTATAATGTTGCTTGTTATGCTCAGCCTTGACCGCCTGGGCGATTACGTTCATTGGGCATGGTTAAGTACCCTGGCGGGCATGCTGATCTTTTTATTATTGCTGTATGAATACAAAGCCATGCATAATTTTTATGGCCAGCGAAGATTTAAAACATTCATTAAATTTTTATTGGCCCTGGCAGGCAGGCTTATCATTATCCTTCTTTTATTTGTGCTCTTTTTCTTTTTCTCCATTTTAAAACTTTAACTCATGACTTTAGCATCAACTGCATTTATACGCCTTGTAAATATTATGGATGAGCTCAGGGAAAAATGCCCCTGGGATAAAAAACAAACCATTGAAACACTGCGACAGTTAACTATTGAAGAAACCTACGAATTAACAGATGCCATTACAGAAAAAGACTGGAAAGGTATTAAGGAAGAACTGGGCGACCTGCTGCTGCACATTGTATTTTATGCAAAGATTGGCGAAGAAAAAAATGAGTTTACCCTGCAGGAAGTTATTAATGGCGTATGCGAAAAACTAATTGTAAGACATCCGCATATTTATGCAGATACCATTGTAAATAGTGAAGAAGATGTAAAACAAAACTGGGAAAAAATAAAATTAAAAGAAGGCAAAACTTCTGTGTTGGGTGGCGTGCCTCAATCATTGCCAGCCATGGTAAAAGCAATGCGCCTGCAGGAGAAATCAAAAACGGTAGGCTTTGAATGGGACAATACCAGCCAGGTGTGGGATAAAGTTACAGAAGAATTAAAGGAGCTGGAAGAGGCCGTGGCCAAGGGGTCTAAGGATAAAATGGAGGATGAGTTGGGCGACGTATTTTTTTCGCTGGTAAACCTTGCAAGGTTTTTGCAGGTAGATGCGGAGAATGCACTCGAACGTACTAATAAAAAATTTATAAAAAGATTTACGGGCATGGAAAAAGCTGCAGCAGTAGAGAACAAACTGCTGCACAATATGACCCTGCAGCAAATGGATGCACTCTGGAATAAAATAAAAAAAGAACTTTCTTAAAACCCAAACATCATTGCCATTTAAATTTATACTTCCACGCATAGTTAGCAGTAATATTTATTTGCTGGTGCTGGCCGCCTGGTTGGTTACATTGTCTTTTATTGTTGACAATTACTGGTCAACCAATTCTAACCTGCAGTCGGTTACCAAAAAAATGAACAGCTATGTTCATGGTGCCGAAACAGATTTTTTGGAACTGCTGTCTGATACTATTTTTGCCAATGCACTTCAGCACGACCAGCTTACAGAAGCCATGCTGCTGAAGATGCGCAGTAAACCTTATTATTTATATGTGTACCATAAAGACGATTCTGCAAGGCTGGAACTGCAGCAATGGAGCACACAATATGTTCTGCCCGATAGCGGCATAATTAACTCCATGCAAAAAGCGGGTTTTGCACAGCTGCCCAATGGGTTTTATGTTTGGAATAAATACGACAGTGCCGGTATTTTTTCTATTGCATTAATTCCCGTTAAGTGGAATTTTATTGTTACCAATGCATATCTTAAAAATACTTTTGTAAACAATACCGCTGCAGGCAGGCTGTTTGATATTTTTCCCGGCGAGGCAAAAGAAGGCAGCATTCGTTCTGTAAATGGAGGACCATTATTTTACCTGTTGGAAAAAAATAAAGTTGCCAATGAAAAAAACAACCGGGTCTCTATTTTTTTTAGAATAGTGGCCGCTTTGCTGCTGCTGCTGTTTATCCATTTATGCACCGTTTATATTGCCAGGCATATAAGATTTCTTACTGCAATTCTCTTTCTTGTTGGGGCTATTCTTTTTTTACGAAGCATGAGTTATGTGTTCCCTATTCCTTTTAACCTGCGGCAATTAGATTTATTTGACCCCACTATTTATGGATCTAATTTTATTCTCCGCTCCCTGGGCGACCTGCTGATAAATGCATCTTTATTTGTATGGATTATATTATTTATAAGATTTCAACTGCACAATAAAAAAATAAAACTTCGCAAACCTGGTACTTACCAGCGCTGGGTAATACTGGCAGGTGGAAGTATAATTATAGTGGCAGCCACTTTTATTGGCAGTAATATTATCCGTTCCTTAATTGCAGATTCGCAGATTTCTTTTGATGTAATCAATTTCTTTTCGCTTAATATATACAGTGCCATTGGTTTTATTGTGTTGTGCTGCATAGCCATTGGATATTATTTTTTATGCCAAACGGTGCTGTATCTTATTCAACCATTTTTCAAATCATTATTTGTAGAGTTATACCTAACTATTGCTGTTATAGGCCTGCTGGCATTGAGTTTCGGCTTTGGCGATCTGCAGGAGGGATTTGCAATATACAGCTTATTATGGCTGCTGGTTTTCCTGTTTTTGTTAAACAGCTCTTACCTGGAACTGCTGGCCAGCCGCATTGTAAGTTCCAAATTAGTTTTCTGGCTTTTCTTTTTTTCTGTTTCCATTACTGCAGTTATTATTGTAGAAAACAACCGCAAAGAATTGCGCAACCGCTATCACTATGCAGAGATACTGGCTACCAAAACAGATCCTACAAGCGAATCTTTATTAAGCTCTATGCTTACCGATTTCCGGCTCGATTTTTTATCCGGAAATTTCAGCCGGTTAAAAAGTGAACAATCCAACAAATTTTTAAAAGACAGCCTCGTTAATAATAATTTTTCGGGTTATACCAACCGCTACGATACAAGAATTTTTTCTTTTGATGAAAATGAAAAAGTACTTTTTAATTATGACAATACCAGTTTTAACCAACTGAATACTATTTTAAATACCCAGGCTAAAGCTACTGGGGTACAAGGATTGTATTATTATGATGAATCGTTTGACCGGTTCAGTTATATCAGCAAAAAAATAATTCATAATTTTTCCGGCCAGCTACAGGGCTCTATTTTTATTTTGGTAACACCCAAAAAAATAAAAAATGAAATGCTCTATCCTGAATTGTTTAGCAGGGGCACACAAAATGCTATAGAAAATTCTTCTGTTTATGCCTTTGCTATTTACAGTAAGAGTAAATTAATAAGCAGCCACAATGATTACCCTTTTGCTACCAGTGTAGCCAGGCCAGATTTTCGTAGCCAGGAATACCTGCTGCAGCACAAAAAAAATCATGATGAATTGTGGTACAATGCAGGAGCAGATAAACTTATTGTGATTGTAAAAGAAAACCGGGTATCCATAGAATCAATTACTTTATTTTCTTACCTGTTTTGTGCATTCCTCATGCTTACTGCTTTTTTCTGGTTAATAAATGTATTTATCAGTTCCCGGATGAATGCACAAAAGCTGCGCAGTTACTGGCAACTGAGCATCAGGAACCAGATTCACGGCATAATTATTTTTATCAGCGCAGCATCGTTTCTTGTTATTGGTGTGGCTACTATATTTTTCTTTATCAGCCGGTATGAAAATAACAACCAGGAAAAATTGAGCAGGGCTATTCAGATAATGAAAAATCAGGTGGCCAATTCCTTATCGCAAGGATGGCGGCTGAATGATTCACTTACCATGATAAATAAAACTACCGATCAGTTGGTAGAAAATTCTATCATCAACATTGCCGAAATACATGGGGTGGATGTAAATATTTATGACCTTAACGGCGATCTTAAACTTTCATCGCTGCCATTGCCTTATGTAAAAGGTATTGTAAGTACCAAGATGGAACCCATTGCTTATTACCATTTAAAAGAGCAGAAAGAAGTACAATATTTTCAGAAAGAACATATAGGCAATCTTAATTTTGTAAGCAGTTATGTGCCTGTTATAGATGAAGCCGGTAACGCTTATGCTTACCTCAATATCCCTTACTTTACTTCGCAAAGCAAACTGCAGCAGGAGATAGCCAACTTTCTTGTTACTATTATAAACCTCAATGCTTTTATATTTTTAATAGCAGGTATTGTGGCTTTGTTTATTACTACCCGAATTACCAATTCATTTGCGGTGATAGGAGAGAAGATGAAAAAAATAAACCTGGGAGCTGTAAATGAAGTCATCATCTGGAACCGAAATGATGAAATAGGTAGCCTGGTAAATGAGTACAATAAAATGCTGGGCAAACTGGATGAGAGTGCCGCTGCACTGGCTAAAACAGAACGGGAGGGTGCCTGGCGTGAAATGGCCAAGCAAGTGGCTCATGAAATAAAAAATCCATTAACGCCTATGAAACTGAGTATGCAGTTTCTGCAGCGGTCTATTGAAAATAATGCGCCAGATGTAAAAGAACTGGCCGCAAGTGTGGCTAATACGCTGGTAGAACAGATAGACCACCTGAGTAATATTGCCAGCGAATTTAGCCAGTTTGCCAATATTGAAAATGCCAATAAAGAAACATTGGATATTAACGAATCATTGCAATCAATAAAGCAGTTGTATGAAGGCAACGAAAAAATAAGGATTCGGTGGAGGCTATTAAAAGTACCCGTAATGATAAATGCCGATAAAACCCATATAAACAGGCTCTTTACAAATCTTATTCAAAATGCTTTGCAGGCAGTACCTGAAACTAAAATGCCGGAGATAATGGTAGAAGAATCGCTGATGGATGATAAGCTCCTGATAAAAATAAAAGACAACGGCGATGGCATACCGGAAGATAGCTGGAGTAAAATATTTATGCCCAACTTTACTACTAAAACTTCGGGTACCGGTCTTGGGCTGGCCATGTGTAAAAGAATTGTGGAGCAGGCCAATGGAAATATTTGGTTTGAAACATCCGAAGATGAAGGCACTACCTTCTTTATTTTATTTCCGGTAAATACGGCTTAAATATTTTTCAATATTTTTCTTTCTGAAATATATTTTTCAAATTCAACCAAACTAAAGCTGCTCAGGTTTTTTTCTTTGGTAAGTTTTGCTTTCTGCGCTACCATTACTCCATACAAGGTATCATCCAATCCATCTGTATGATGACTATCGGGATCAATAGAAATAAGCACATTTTTTTTAAGGGCATTTTCTATATGCCGCCAATCCATATCTAACCGGTTAGGATGTGCATTTAATTCTATAACTACATTATTGGCAGCACAGGCATCTATTATTGCATCATGATTTACAGGATAGCCAGGTCTGCTGAGTAAGAGCCTGCCCGTCATGTGCCCAAGAATGGTAGTGTAAGGATTTTCAATAGCCCGCAGCAGTCGCATCATGGCTTTTTCTTCCGTCATTTTTAAGTTGCTGTGTACAGATGCAATTACCAGGTCAAAGCAGGCAAGTATATCATTTGAGTAATCGAGGTTTCCATCGTTTAAAATATCACTTTCAATGCTTTTAAAAATTTTAAAAGGGAATAACTTTATATTAAGCTCATCTATATACAGGTGTTGTTCTCTTATTTTTTGTTCAGAAAGGCCCTGGGCATAAAAAGCAGATTTGCTGTGGTCACTTATTACCAGGTACTCTAGTCCACGGCTTATGGCGGCCTCAGCCATTTCTTCAATGGTATTGCTGCCATCGCTCCAGTTACTGTGGCAATGGATGATGCCTTTAATATCCGTTGGTTGAATAAGAACCGGCAATGTTCCTTTTTTTGCCTGTTGCAAAATAGAAGCATTTTCCCGGAGCGGAGCTGTGATATCCCTCAAGCCAACTGCAGAGAAATATTCTTTTTCATTGGGGCTGTTTTTTAAGGTTGAAAGTAGAGGGTAATGTTCATAGAGTGCATTCATAAATTCTTCCGATGAAGAAGTTTTTATAACAGTGGAAATAAAATCATCTTGCAAAACCGGGTGTAGTTTTATTTTTAAGCCTGTACTGCTTTTATAGAGAAGCCATTTATCATCCCTTTCCAATAATTCAAAACCACCTACAATTTGCAAAGCATTTTCTATTTCTTTTTCTAAAGATTCAATTACAAATTCCAGTTCGTTTACAATTTCCAATTGTCTTTTATAAGCACCACTTATTTGCATTCTTTTTCCATGAAAAAGAGTGCCGAAAAATTCCTGTATTGCGGGAGCAAATGCAGCCACCTGTGCGTACAAAAAACTTCCTTTACTTTTCAGGTAAAATTCAATACTCTCTATAACATTTTGCTGTGTTTTTTCTCCAAACCCTTTGTAAAGTTTTAACCGGTTTTCTTTGCATGCATATAAAAGTTCTCCTATACTTTCTATCTCCATTTCTTTCCAGATAGTATGTATTTTTTTTGCGCCTATTCCTTTAATATTTAGTAGTTCTACTACTCCCGGAGGTGTGCTAAAAATAATTTCGTCCAGGCTTTTTAATTGGCCTGTTTTAAGCATTTCTTTAATTTTTTGAGCAGATGAAGCACCGATGCCTTTGATGGAAGAAATTTTTTCTGTCGGAATTTCGCTTAGTGGAGTGACTAGTTTTTCTATGGCAAATGCTGCAGACGAATAGCTTTTTGTTTTAAAACTATTTTCACCATGAATGTCTAAAAGTTTTGCAAGCAGCGAAAAAGATTCTGCAATCTGATAATTATCCATGCATCAAAAGTAAGAAATTTAATTTCGCATCAGCAGCTAAATTGCCAGGACTTTTTTTGAAGAATGGCGAGGCTTATAAATTTTTTGGTGAAATCCTGGAATGCAGTATTCATCAGGCTTTTGGGCATAAAAAAAGTCCCGGTAAAACCAGGACTTTCAATCTTATTTGCTTTTTAAAAGCTTACTTCTTTTTAGGAGCAGCTTTCTTTGCAGCGGCTTTTTTAGGAGCAGCTTTTTTAGGAGCAGCTTTCTTTGCAGCAGCCTTTTTAGGAGCAGCTTTTTTTGCAGCAGCCTTTTTAGGTGCAGCTTTTTTTGCAGCGGCTTTTTTAGGAGCGGCTTTTTTTGGAGCAGCTTTTTTAGCGGCTTTTTTTGCAGTTGCCATTTTTTTAAAATTTAATTGGTTAGTAAATAATACTTAAAAATATATACTATTTTGATATTACCAAAAAAAATTATAAAAATTTTCAGGCAGTAGCCTCTACGGCAACAACAGAAACAAAAGTTTTATCTGCTTTTGTTTTTCTAAATTCTACCACTCCATCGGTTAATGCGAAGATGGTAAAGTCTCTTCCAACCCCTACATTTTTACCAGGATGATATACCGTACCACGCTGGCGGATGATGATATTTCCAGACAATGCAGCCTGGCCACCAAATATTTTTACACC
>JBKJSJ010000138.1:0-4887 GCA_046595965.1 Ferruginibacter sp. | reverse complement strand
TGCAGCGCTTATTTTCATGCCAAGGCTTTTCATGCGGCTTTCATTGAGTTTACCCAATAACTGTGGCAACCACATGCCCTCATCTGCACGAGCAGTATGAATAACCAAAAGGAAAATTGATACGGCAATAATTTTTGTAATTTTCATACGATTTTTTTTATGTTGAATTGAAAGAAGGCTTTGGTTGATAGATGATAAATGAGCGTTCAGCGTTTAAAGTCATTTGTAATTGTGGAAGTATATTTTATTTTTAAAATCTAAAAAAACCTTTTAAACATTTGAAACCTTTTAAACCTTTTAAACCTCTTGAACCTTTGAAACCTCTTAAACCTTTGAAACTCTTATTTAAAAAAAGCACCCTCCACTTCTCCCCCATTTACTTTTACCACAATCATTTCATCCCTGGCAGTAGAAACAGAATGGCCTACATAATTTACTTCTATTGGAAAAAGTTTATGGGTTCGCTCCAGCAACGCCAGTGTCTGCACTTGTTTGGGATGATGCATCAGCAGAGGCTGCAGGGCATAAAACATAGTGCGGCCGCTATTGGCCACATCATCTATCAGTAAAATATTGGCTCCGTTAAAATCAATTGTTTTGCTTAAAACAATTTCTCCGGGATTTTTTTTATCCATACTCAGCCATAGAATTTCAATTGTTCCCGGAAAAATATCTTTTAAAATAGTTGCCATAATTTCTGCAATAACGATTCCATTTTCTTTGATGCCTATGAGAACCAATGCCTGCTCATCATGATTGCGCTCTGCCACTTCCATTGCCATGCGCCGAAGTTTTTTATGTGCTATTTCTTTGCTTAAAATCATTTGCATTGTTAAGTTAGTTAATGTTGATGGTGAATGATGAATAGTCAATGTATGCCGGTGCAAAAATGTAGGAGGCCAATGGCCAGTGGTATATTATCTATAGTGTGTGGTCAATAGTAAAAATTTTGAAATGGCAAATTAACTTATTAAACCTTTGAAACTTCTTAAACCTTCCAACCCTTGCTTGCCCAAAATTATCCATTCTAAAATAATCAACGTCAAATACTTTAACTTAGCCCCATAATTTATCATATATGAATTATTTTCAACAAGCTGTTTTTTTAATATTGGCAATATTTTCCGTTTGGTTATTTGCAAAAAATATTTCACAGATAAAAAAAAATATCCTGCTGGGGAGGGATAAAGATTTAAGTGGAAATACTTCCCAACGATGGAAAAATGTTTTGCTGCTAGCCTTTGGGCAGAAAAAAATGTTTCGCAATCCTTTGGTGGCATTGCTGCATTTTGTAATCTATGCCGGGTTCATCATCATTAATGCAGAAGTGCTGGAAATTGTACTGGATGGAATATTGGGAACACACCGTTTATTTTTAGGCACTCTGGGAATTACTTATACCTTCCTCATCAATTTTTTTGAATTGCTGGCAGCCGGCGTGCTACTGGTTTGTATCATTTTTCTTGCCCGCAGAAATATGCTGAAACTAAAACGTTTTATCAGCAAAGACCTGGATGGATGGCCACGCAGCGATGCCAATTATATTCTTATTACAGAAATAATTTTAATGACGCTTTTTCTTACCATGAATACTGCCGACAGGGCTTTGCAATTGCAGGGTGCCGAACATTATAAAATCACCGGTAACTTCCTGGTATCGGGTTTATTTGCACCCCTGCTGAATAATATGAGTATCCCCGGCCTGCTTCTGCTGGAACGCAGTTGCTGGTGGCTGCACATCATTGGCATATTTGCATTTTTAAATTACCTGCCATACAGTAAGCACCTGCACATTTTACTGGCATTTCCCAATGCATATTTTGCCAGGCTGGAAGCCAATGGTAAAATAGAAAATATGGAACTTGTGCAGAACGAAGTAAAATATATGATGCAGCCAGAATTGGTGCCGCCGCCAGGTGAAACACAACCCACGAAATTTGGTGCCAAAGATATAATGGACCTTAGCTGGAAAAGCCTGCTGGATGCTTATAGCTGCACTGAATGTGGCCGCTGCTCTGCAGCCTGCCCGGCCACACAAACGGGTAAATTACTGAGCCCCCGCAAAATTATGATGGATACCCGTGACCGCATGGAAGAAGTAGGAAAAAATATTAAAACAAATGGAGCTTTTACCCCAGATGGAAAAACATTGCTGAATGATTTTATTAAGGTAGAAGAATTGCGGGCATGCACTACCTGCAATGCCTGTGTACAGGAGTGCCCCGTAAGCATTAGTCCCTTAGACATTATCCTGGAACTGCGCAGAAGTCTTATCATGGAAGACAGCAATGCGCCGCAGGAATGGAACGCCATGTTTGGAAATATTGAAAATAATTTTGCACCTTGGAAATTGAGCCCCGATGACAGGGATGCGTGGGTGAGAGAAATGAATTGAGGAGTCAGTGGTAAATGGTCAATAGTCAAAAACGCAGCATTTAAATGTTATCTGGATTATTTTATTTTTGAAAGGTTTAATACCGACTATATCCATAAATACTCCAGTCGCTTTTCTGTCGGTATAATGCCATCTAATATTTACTCGTAATCCTTCGGACTACTTTATAAATTAAGATGGTATAAGTAAAAAAATTAAATGCTGCAGAACGGTAACTTTTCAAATAAACAAACTCGTGTTTACATAATAACAATTGGCCTGATGACCCTATGACAATTGACTTATTGACAATTGACTTATTGACAATTGACCTAATTACCCTCAAACCTCATCCACCGGCTCCGGCAAAATGTCTTCCTCTTTTATTTCATGTATTTTATCTGCTGGCGCTTTATGGCTTAAAATTTTATAGAGTTGAATAAAAGCAGTAAGGGTAAAAATTCCCCCAATCACCCAATTCATGTATGCCTGGCTGTTATGAATGCGCAGCACAATAAATTTGCCGCCAAAAATAAAAATACTATTGCCCATTAATGTACCCAGTCCAATGCCAACAATGTAAATATTGTATTGAGCTTTCACCGGCTGCAATATTTTTTTTGTAAAAAGTACGGCACTCCATCCAAACCAAAAAGGTATTTGCACCGGGTTAATAGCGCACATAAACATGCCCAGTAAAGTACGATTCAGTGAATTTTGCAACAACACATTTTTAGCAGCAGGATTTGGGTGCAATGCAGCCAGGATACTGCCTGTAGCAAGTGCTGCAATAATTAATAGGGTTACCCATTGCATAGCTTTCATCACCCGGTCCTGCTTCTGTATCCAATGAATACCCACCAGCGAAATTCTCACATAGATCATCTCTACAATAAGCGAACCCAGCACAAATAACAATGCATTTTTTACACTCTCCTGTATGCCTATCTGCATAGCCATAATGTTAAGGGTGCCCATGGGAAGCGTTCCCAAAAAACTGATGAGCATTCCCCAAAAAAAAACTTTAAATAATGGCTGCATGCGCCAAAGATAAGAAGCAGTAATAAAAATGATCCCGGAATTTATTGCGCCAGCACCTGAAAAGTTATTTTTACTTCATCAGACAATATAGCACTGTTTTCGCCTATATGGAATTCAACACGGTTAATTTTAAAATCTCCGGTAAATAAAATTTTGTTTTGCTGTGGAGTGGCTGTAAATGGAATTTCTATGGCCCGGGTTACATCCTTAATGGTAAGATTCCCTTTTAAAATATAAGTATTCCCCTTTACCAAAAGAGGCTTGCCGGTAATGCGCATTAGAGGAAATTTTGCCACATCAAAATAATCGGCAGCACGCAGGTGATGGTCACGCTTTTTATTATCCGTGTTTATGGAAGAAACTTCGGCAGTAATATCAAAGCTGGATTTGGCCAATTTATTTTTATCAAAAATAATCTGGCCTTTCAGTCCGCTGATTTCTCCATTGGTATTGATGCCAAAATTGCGGATTACAAAATGTACTTTACTGCCTGCATCTGCCGGCACTAATTTTTGCTGAGCCTGTGCAGACATTGCAAACAATAAAACGAACGGTGCTAATAAAATATTTTTCATGGTAAAGATTTAAATGCAAACTAACTTCATTCCCTGGATCACAATGATCAGTAAACAATTTTTAACAAACATTGTTTAATTTACAGTTACAATTTTATGCTAAAAAAATCCACCATTCAGTTACTTCGTTTTCATTTTTCTTTTTTCCTGATGCCGCTCTACTGGTTTGCGCTGAGTCAGGTTATGGAAATAAACAAAGCGCATGCCCTGCTTATTTTTATCATACTCCATGTGCTGATTTATCCCTCCAGCAATGGCTACAATAGTTATATGGACAGGGATACCGGCAGCATTGGCGGCATTAAAAATCCGCAGCAACCCACCACACAATTATATCACATTACATTGCTAATGGATGCCCTTGCGTTGCTGCTTAGCCTGTTTATAAGTATCTATTTTTTTGCGGGAATACTCTTATTTATTGCTGCATCCAGGGCGTACAGTTATAGAGGTATCCGGTTAAAAAAATATCCATTCATTGGGTATCTCACCGTTATCATTTTTCAGGGAGCGCTTATCTATTTTATTGTAAAGCATGGCTGTAGCCAATCTAAAACACTGCATGTTTCCTGGAGTGCCTTGCTGGGGTCATCTTTGCTCATCGGCGCATTCTATCCGCTCACTCAAATATACCAGCACAAGGAGGATGCTGCAGATGGGGTGCAGAGCATAAGTGCCCGCCTGGGTTACAGAGGTACTTTTATATTTTCTGCAATTATATTTAGCATGGCCATGATTTCTCTGGCATGGTATTTTGGGAATAACCTTGAATTAGACCGCTTTTTTATGATACAGATCTTTATGCTTCCCGCTCTCGTATATTTTTTTTGGTGGATGCGCAAAGTATTTGCAAATGAGCATGCCGCCAATTTTAAAAACACCATGACCATGAATCTG
>JBKJSJ010000137.1:0-6660 GCA_046595965.1 Ferruginibacter sp. | reverse complement strand
GAATATATTACCGGCCATATCATTTTTTATCTGCCGGCAGAGGAAGTGCTGTTCTTTTTTGTGGTGCCTTATTGTTGTGTATTTATTTATGAATGTGTGCTTTGTTATTTTCCCGTTATAAAAAATACAATCAATGCCGATATTGTCCTTAAACTGCTGGCAGCAATCCTTTTAATAACAGGTGCATTTTTTTATTACAAATATTATACTGCTTATACTTTTATTCTGCTCCCTCTTTTTATTGCAGGTTATTACCAGTTTAAAAAATATTTTCCCGGATTTAATACAACTGTTTTTTTAATTAGCTATGCCATTATCTTAATCCCGTTTTTGCTGGTAAATGGTTTTCTTACTGCCCTGCCCGTGGTAATTTACAACAATGCAGAAAACCTGGGCTTCCGCATTTATTCTATTCCATTTGAAGATATATTTTATGGTATGCTGCTTGTATTTATGAACCTTATTATCTACGAAAAATTAAAAACAAAATATTAAGTAGCTCCATTTGCATCCTCATCTAAAAACCAATAAGTGTTTTCTGTTGCCTTTGCCAGTGCTGCAGGTAAATGAGCCCCAGCCTTGGAAAATATTTTTTTTACAATAGCAGCCTTAGATGGCCCACTCACTAAAAATGCAATAATTTTTGCCTGGTTTATAAATGGCATTGTAAAACTAATGCGCTCCATTTTTTTTTCTTCAACCCAAATTTCTTTTACCCAATGTTTTTTTTCTACAAGCAATCTACTCTGTGGAAATATAGAAGCCGTATGGCCTTCTTCTCCTATGCCTAATAACACAAGGTCAAAAGGATTTTTTTTGCTGATGTATTTTTTTAGTTGCTTCTCATAATCCAATGCCGAAAGGGCAGGTGTAATTTTTGAGGTGCTTACTGCAAGTATATTTTTTTTAGGAACGGCCACCAGGGTAAATAAAAATTCCATGGCCATTTTATAATTACTTTCTTCGCTGCTGTGTGGTACAAAACGTTCGTCTCCAAAAGCAAAAATTATTTTTTTCCAGGGTATATTATTTTTATAGGGGGACTTTGCCAATAACTGGAACAATAATTTTGGGGTACTTCCTCCAGATAAGGCGATGGTGAAAATGTTTTTTTCAGCCACTGACTTATTGCTTTCTGCAACTATTAGATGCGCTGCAGCATGAGCCAGTGTAATGGCAGCGGGCCAAATAGTTTTTATAGTAACCTGGCTGTTATTCATTTTATTTTTTTATTTCTGGCAAAAGGGTCCAGTCTTTGGCAAAAGGATGCAATAAGTTATTGGCTGCTACAGGCCCCCAACTACCCGCTTTATAAAAATGCAATTCTTTTACGGGATTTTTTTTCCATGCCTGTAGTATGGGCATTACCAGCTTCCAGGCTGCTTCTACCTGGTCGCTTCGCATAAACAAACTGGCATCTCCTTCTATAGCATCCAGCAAGAGTGCTTCGTAGGCCTCTGGTGATTCTTCTGCATAAGATTCTTTGTAGGTAAAATCCATTTCCACCGGCTTTAATTTCATTTGCACACCCGGCACTTTGCTTTCAAATAATAAACTTATTTCCTGCTCTGGCTGTATGCTTATAATGAGCCTGTTGGCAACAATATCTTCTGTAAATATTTGATGGGTGGATGGTTTAAACTGTATTACTATTACAGAAGCTTTTCGTGGCAGGCTTTTCCCTGTGCGTAAAAAAAACGGCACCCCCTTCCAGCGGCTATTATCTATTAAAAACTTTGCTGCTATAAAAGTTTCAGTGACAGATTTACGATCCACATTATCCTCCTGCCGGTAGCTTATCTGTGTGCTTCCATTTATCCTGGCAGCAGTATATTGCCCCCTGATTATATTTTTAAAAACCTGCGAAGCATTATAATGCCTGATAGATTTTAGCACCGCCAGTTTGCTGTTACGAATGTTTTCTGCTACATATTTTTTAGGACATTCCATAGCCACTACACATAACAACTGCAGCAGGTGATTTTGTATCATATCCCTGAGAGCACCACTGCTTTCATAATAACCACCCCTGTCGCCAACGGGTACTTCTTCTGCCACACTTATTTCCACATGGGCTATATGTTGATTATTCCATAGAGGCTCAAAAACAGAATTAGCAAAACGGAAAGCCATTATATTCTGCACAGTCTCTTTGCCCAGGTAATGATCTATCCTTAAAATTTGTTTTTCTTTAAACCGCTGCTGCAGAAAATTATTCAGTTTTACTGCTGTCTCCAGATCGGTACCAAAAGGTTTTTCCACTACCATCCTGTCCAGCGCCGGCTTATTGCACAATTTATTTTTATACAGTCCCTCTACCACGTTTTCAATATACTTAGGCGGAATAGCCATGTAGAAAAGCCGGGTACCTCTTTCATTCTCTTTTTTATCCAATCCATCCAGTGTCTTTTTTATGCCGGTATATAATTCAGGCAGCAGCAAATCTCCCTGCATATAAAAAAGACGGGAAGAAAATATTTTCCATGAAGCTTTTTCTGCCTTTCCCGTTCTGGAAAATTCATTCAATGCGTTTAATAATTCTTCTTTATACTGGCTTTTAGGGTCTTCCGAGCGCCCAATTAAAATGATCCGGAAATTTTCCGGCATGTTTTTATTGATGTATAAATTATAAAATGCAGGAATTAATTTACGTTTGGTTAGGTCGCCGGTGCCACCAAAAATTACAATGGATAAAGGCTTGGTTTTATTTAAGGTCATACTTTATATTTTTAAATTAGTTGATTCGGTTAACTCCAGTTGGTATGAAAACTTCCTTCCTTATCAACTCTTTCATAAGTATGCGCACCAAAATAATCTCTTTGAGCCTGTATAAGATTGGATGGTAAACGACCGCTGCTAAACATATCTACATATTGCAGGCTACTGCTTAATGCAGGCATAGCCATTCTATTATCCATAGCTATTTTTATTACATTGGTAACAGCAGTGCGATGCTGTATGATTAAATTATAAAAATTATTATCCATTAATAAATTCAGCAATTGTTTATTGTTTAAATAAGATTTACGAATATCATTGAGCATTAAAGATCTTATTATGCAACCTCCTTTCCAGATGCGAACAACTTCTGCCAGCTCTATTTCATATTTGTAATTAGCAGAAGCAGCCTGCAATAAATGTAACCCCTGCACATAACTAATGGCCATACCAAAGTATAGTGCATCCTGCAATGACTGAATCATTTCCTTTTTATCAGCAGGCTTTACCTGCAGAGCATTGTCTGTAAAGCCTGCTATCATTGCTCTTTCAATTTTAAAAGAAGAGAGTAACCTGGCTGCTACTGCTTCGTCAATAACCGTAGTGGGTACATGAAGATCCAGCGCACTTTGACTGGTCCACATTCCGGTACCTTTTTGCGCAGCTTTATCTAAAATCATATCCACTAATCTCTTGCTACTGTCCACATCATCCGGTTGCAAAAAAATCTTAGCGGTTATCTCCATCAAAAAAGACTGAAGCTTTCCATTATTCCATTCATTAAAAATAGTATGCAGTTCATCATTGTCGCAATCGCATACATTTTTTAAAATAGCGTACACTTCACTTATCAGTTGCATAATGGCATACTCAATGCCGTTATGTACCATCTTGGTATAATGCCCCGCAGAGCCATTGCCTACAAAAGCTACACAGGCCCCTTCATCAGTTTGCGCAGCAATTATTTCTAAAATATTTTTTAGTGCTGCATAACTTTCTTTATTGCCCCCTGGCATCATACTGGGGCCCAACCTGGCACCATCTTCGCCGCCACTTACGCCCATGCCGGTAAAATGAATGCCGGTGCCTTTTAGTCTTTCAATGCGCTCATCAGTATCTACAAAATGAGAATTACCACCATCAATTAGTATGTCGCCTGGCTGTAGTATAGGGCTTATTTCATCAATTACCGCATCCGTAATTTTCCCTGCTGGTACCAGCAACATTATACGGCGAGGTATTTCCAGGCTATCTACAAAAGCGCTCATAGTATCCGCTATTTGCACTGGTTTATCTTTACCTTCTTCCAGTAATCTGTTCAACTGATCCTTATTACGGTCATAACCACAAATTCTTATACCATGATCTGCCATATTCAAAACCAGGTTTCGGCCCATGGTTCCCAGGCCTATCATTCCAAATTGTGCTTTTTGCATAAAAATCTTTTAAAAAAATAAAATTAAGATAAATGTGCTGAAGTACTCATAAATGCAATGGTATAAACAGGTGTTTAATAGCTTTACCAAAAACTTAATATGGAATTCGGAAGGCTGTGAGAAAAAGATCTTTCACTCCCGGATCATCCGGCTTTTAACGAACTAAGTTTAAAAGGCCCTGCTACAAAACATCCTAAGTTATAATTGGGATGCGCAAAATGGGGACGAAAAGAATGGATAAGCAAAATTTATCTGCTCAAAACAAAACAAAAAAAAATGCTGGATCTTTCATAATGGCTTGAAGGAGTTGTATTTTTTTATGCACATGCACAACGAAGTTACTTCTCCGGTATTAACTGTTTATTTAGCAGATCAATTAAATAAAATATGCGGCCGCTCTCTGCCAAAGCCGACATTTATTTCGCAGCAACCAGGTTTATTTTATATTTCTAATTAACACAACCCCGAAAATCCAAAATCTAATTTTGGATTTTCGGGGTTGTTATTTACCTTTAATAAATGATTAAGCGAAGGTTACAATCCAGAATAACGGATTTATTGAAGCAATTTCCAGCCGTGGCAATTTTGGGACCACGACAGGTAGGAAAAACTACATTGGCAAAGCAAATTGCTTCTGTTAGCAAAAAATCGGCATTGTACCTTGATATGGAAAAGCAGGCCGACCGAAACCGATTAAACGATGCACACAGCTATCTGGAAAATTATAAAACACATTGTGTTATACTTGATGAAGTGCAACTGCTTCCTCATCTCTTTTCGGAGCTACGCCCGCTAATTGATGAGCACAGAAAACCCGGCAGGTTTATTTTGTTAGGCTCTGCCTCGCCCGGTCTTGTAAAAGGGGTTTCGGAATCATTAACCGGACGGATAGCTTATACAGAGCTTACACCGGTTGGCCTTTTGGAGTTACCCAAAAATATAACCCAGCAAAAGCATTGGCTCAGAGGAGGATTTCCTGAAGCATTACTTGCTAAATCTGATGTAAAAGTATTTCAGTGGATGGAGAGTTTTGTGTATGGATATATAGAAAGAGATCTGGAGATATTGTTTGGTGTAAACCTTTCATCTACTACTCTTAAAAAATTATGGAATATGCTGGCACACGTTAACGGATCTGTTTGGAATGCCGAAGTATTTGCCCGCTCGCTTGGCATTACTGCTCCCACGGTTTTACGTTACATGGATTATCTGGAAGGAGGATATCTTATACGACGTTTGCAACCCTGGCATGTAAACACAAAAAAGCGTTTGGTAAAATCTCCGAAAGTGTATTTGAGAGATAGTGGGATTTTGCATCATTTACTCAAACTCACTTCTGTTCATGAAGTGTTGGGTCATCCTGTAGCCGGCACATCATGGGAAGGATACGTAATAGAGCAAATATACCAGGCAAAACCCCAGCAACTTGATATGTATTTTTATCGTACCCACGATGGGGCAGAATGTGATGTGGTGTTAGTAAAAGGAATTGTAATCCAGGCATGTATAGAAATTAAACTTACCAATGCGCCGGCAATATCAAAAGGATTTTATACCAGCATAGGAGATTTAAAGCCGAAAAAAAAATTTGTATTAACTCCTGCCAGCGAAGATTACGCTTTAAAGGATGGTTTGCTGGTAACGTCTATTTTACAATTTCTTTTAACTCATTTGCCAGCTATAAAATAACGAACCCCAAAAATCCAAAATTTAATTTTGGATTTTCGGGGTTCGTTACTGCGATGAAAATAAAAATAAGTTGTAATTACTCTTGCAGGTATTCTAATGAAGCCTGCCGGGCAGAGTCATTCAGGCGTAGATTGCGATGCACGGAGAATACCACGACCAATAAAAGTTTGCATCATTAAATGATTTCAGGTTCACTTCACTTCAAACATTTCATCCCACCTTGTGGTATAGCGTGCACTTCTTAACTCCTGCCGCATTTTCCAATCTCTCTTTGTACCTGAAGCTGCAAATTTTACCACATCATCCCTCATAGCAAAGTTTACATTATCCAGCGTGTTCATCAACAAACGATTGCCATTTTCTTTTTGGGGCACAAATAAATTTCCCTGTATGGTAGCATCCGGTACAAGGCCACTCAGCATTACACCAGCTTTTTTATAAACTCTTCCATGTTCATACAATTTATCTACTAACTCCACGGCAGGTTTTATCAGTTCATTGGTAAACGAAGTGGCAACCGGTAAGGTTATATAGCTGCTTAGGGTAGGTCCATGCCTGAAGTTAGCGTTATTGCTTTGTTCTTTTGGCACTACAAAAACACTAATGATGCGGGCCGCACTTTGTTGCCTTCGTAATTTTTCTGCGGCTCTTGATGTGTAAGTAGCTACCGCTTCTTTAATATCAATAATATTTTTTACGGGGCTGCCAAACATCCTGGTGGTAGCAATCATTTTTTTTACTATAAGCTCTTCTTTCATTTCACCGGCAGGTTCTCCTTTCAATTCTTTTACTAAACGCATACCCACCACCCCGCCTA
>JBKJSJ010000468.1:0-4475 GCA_046595965.1 Ferruginibacter sp. | reverse complement strand
TCTGCCGGTTTTTTGCAGCAAGGCGGTAATTTTTTGTAAGAAGATTCTTCTGCAGTTACATCATCAGCATCATATCCAACGGTAGCTATTGCAGCTTTTATATTTTCAATATTTGTGCGGTCGGTTATCCAGTTTACAGCAGTAATTTTTTTCTTCACATCTACTTTCACTCCAGTAATACCATCCTGCCGCAATAAGTATTTTTCTATTCGGCCTTTGCACATTTCACATTGGATAGTGGGTGTTTTTATAACGGCTTTAGCAGTTGTTTTTTGCTGTGCAGTTGCCGAAAACACAAAACCCAGCAGGGCAAAAACTGTTAATCGTACATATTTCATGGTATTAATTTTAATTGTAGCCTAAAGATATTTTATCCCTGCCACTCAGAAGGATTATTTCTCCAATTTAACAAGCCGTTTTGCTGTTCGGCTGATACGATCCCTTTTTCTACTGCCATTTTTATGAGCACGCCATAATTAGTAAGCGAAACAAAGGGTATGTATACTTTGGCAAAAGCCTCTGTTGCCTGAGGGAAACCATAATTAAAAATAGAAACCAATCCTATAACTTCTACACCTGCTAATTTAAGTACTTCGCAAACTTTTAAGCTGCTTATTCCGGTTGAAACAAGGTCTTCTATTACCAAAACTTTTTGCCCTGGTGAAATGAATCCTTCAATCTGGTTTCCCATGCCATGCTCTTTTGGGCTTGGTCGAACATATACGAAGGGGAGTTTTAGCTGATCTGCTGCCATTGCACCCCATGCAATACCCGCAGTAGCTACACCTGCAATGACTTCGGCCTGTGCAAAACGCTCGAAAATAATACTGCTTAATTCACTTTTAATAAAATCCCTGATATATGGAAAACCTAACACTTTCCTATTATCGCAATAGATTGGGCTTTTCCAGCCACTAGCCCAAGTAAAAGGTTTTTCGGCATTTAATTGTATAGCATTTACCTGCATAAGTTTTTCGGCAACGGCAATTTCATTGGAAGTCATTTACATTTAATTATAAGGATGAATAAACGCATTGAGGAATTGTAGGCCACAAAGATAACAGATGATTGTATGAATCTAAAACAAAGCATTATTTTTACTTTACCTAAATAAACCTACTATGCAGATTACTATTTATTTTGATGAAAAGCCTATTCATCTTTGTGATGAAATTAACGAAAGTCTAAATGAACTGATACATCAGCCATATGTAATTTTTGTTGATGAACTCTCTACTCCAGCTATTAAATCGCTTCTGCATGAAATTAAAAAAGATGAGTTTCATGCGGGTATTATTTGGAATACTGATTTTGAAAAATTGCAAAAATCTTTTTTCAAACATTTTATTCTTATTGAGGCTGCGGGTGGAATTGTGCAAAACAGCAACAAAGAAATTTTATTTATTTTCCGCCGGGGTAAATGGGACCTGCCAAAAGGGAAACTGGAGAAAAAAGAAACACTAGAACAATGTGCCCAACGGGAAATAGAAGAAGAAACCGGGCTTACCGGCCATCTCTTAAAAAAGAAAATTGGTGAAACCTATCATACCTACAATGAATTTGGAAAACATATTTTAAAAACAAGCCATTGGTTTTATTTTACCAGCAATACCAGGCAAAAACTGGAGCCTCAAACAGCAGAGGATATTACCAAAACAGAATGGATAAAAACTCAGGATATTAAACTGCCGATGAGCAATACTTTTGAAAACATTAAAGAAATACTCAGGAAATTTTTTGATGAGCCATAATTTTTTCAAATAACAACAACAACAAATCAACGAATTTATAAATAAATATTGGCCATTGTTATATGATAATTAATTAAACTCTTTTCCTCAAGACAGCCACCGTTAACCTGCTTACACAAATGAGCTTTTCTGCATCATCATTAATTTTTATATCCCATACATGCGTGCCTGCTCCCAGGTGAATGGGAGTTGCTGTTGCAGTTACAAAGCCGGCTCTTGCACTACGCAAATGATTGGCATTTATCTCCAGCCCAACACAAATAAATTTTTCGGGATCTACAATAAGATGTGACCCAAAGCTGCCCACGGTTTCGGCCAATGCACAACTTGCACCTCCATGCAGGAGACCGTAGGGTTGAATCGTTCTGTAATCTACCGGCATTTTTATCTTTAAAAAATCAGGCCCTATTTCTACCCATTCCATACCCAGGTACTGGCTCATTGTATCGGGAGCCAGTGAGTTTAGTTGCTGTAGTGTAACGGCTTTATTGAACCAGATAATTTTATTTTGCAATACCATTTTGTTGAATCGTTTTATTTACTTCTGCCGGTAAAAAACGGGAAACATCTCCCCTGTTTTTTAATACATCTCTTACCAGCGTACTGGCCACAGAAGTATATTGAGGAAGGCAGGTAAGAAAAATAGTTTCTATGTTATCTTCCAGACTTCGGTTCATATCTGCAATGGCTTTTTCGTACTCAAAATCGTTTACATAACGAATGCCTCTTAAAATAAAATTAGCACCCACTTCCTTGCAGCACTGTACCGTTAAGCCATCATAAGCCACTGCTTCTACTTTAGGATTGTTTTTATAAATCTCCCGCAACCATTCCAGCCTTTGCTGCTCGCTAAACATAGGTACCTTATTAATATTTCTACCAATACCTATCACTAATTTATCAAACAACGGCAGTGCCCTGTTGATAATATCTGTATGCCCCAAAGTTACTGGGTCAAATGTGCCCGGAAATAAACAGATCCTTTGCATGTGTTGGAGAGTTTAAAAAGTTTAAGGTTTAAATCGTTTAAGGTTTTTTAAAGCCGTTAAAAGATTTTTTATTTTGATGCAAAAAAATAATCTTACATACGACTGACTACTGACTATTGATGCCTTACTATTGCCCATCCCCCTTCTTCCCCGCCAGTAAATACAACACCGCCATCCTTACTGCTACACCATTTTCTACCTGCTGCAGAATAATAGATTCACTGCCGTCTGCCACATCACTATCTATTTCTACACCACGGTTTATTGGGCCCGGATGCATGATAATAATATCTTTATTTATTTGATTCAGTAATTTACGGGTAACTCCGTAAGCAAGGTTATATTCTCGCATAGAAGAAAATAATACTTGGTTTTGCCTTTCTAATTGTATGCGCAGCACATTGGCCACATCGCACCATTGCAATGCTTTTTTTAAATTGTATTCTACCTGCACATCCAATGCTTCCTTAATGTAAGTTGGGATTAATGTGGGCGGGCCTGCCACCATTACCTCTGCCCCCATTTTTTTTAATAAAAAAATATTACTGAGTGCAACCCTCGAATGCATGATGTCTCCTATAAGCAGAATTTTTTTCCCTGCAAGGCTACCTGTTTTTTCCTGGATAGAGAAAGCATCCAGCAATGCCTGTGTAGGATGTTCATTAATACCATCACCTGCATTTACAATGGCAGTATTGGGTAAATGTTTTGCTAAAAAATGAGGAGCCCCACTGGCACTGTGGCGCATTACTACCATATCTACTTTCATGCTAAGGATATTATTTACTGTATCCAGCAGGGTTTCCCCTTTACTAACCGATGAACCCGAAGCAGTAAAATTAATGGTATCGGCACTGAGTCTTTTCTCTGCCAGCTCAAAAGAAATCCTGGTTCGGGTGCTGTTTTCGTAAAATAAATTTACAATGGTAACATCTCTTAAGGATGGAACTTTTTTAATGGGCCGTTGTAATACTTCTTTAAATTGGGAGGCTGTAGATAAAATAAGAGAAATATCTTCCGGGGAGAGTTCTTTAATGCCCAATAAATGTTTGGTAGATAGTTGCATTAAGGAGCAAAGCTATGGGAAAAACATTAAAGTTGAAACAGGCTAAAAAGTCAATGGTCATTAGTAAGTCGGCAATATTGTAATTTCAAACCATTACATTTTACAAGTGACCATTGACATTGAAACATCTTAATATAAAACCACATGTTCCATATCCCAATCTACTTTTACTTTTTGGGTTGCCACTGAGTCTATGGTTAGGCCGCAATAGTCTGGCTGAATAGGGAGTTCCCGGCCAAACCTCCTGTTTACAAGCACACACAACGCTACTTTTTTAGGGCGGCCAAAATCCTGCAATGCATCCAATGCTGCCCTAACAGTTCGGCCTGTGTACAATACATCATCCATTAATACCACAATTTTTCCTTCAATGGAAAAGGGCAGGCTGGTTTGACTGGCCACATGAAATTCTTCCCTTATATCGTCCCGGTAAAAAGTAATATCAAGAATGCCGTATTGTATCTTTTCATTGGGGCACAGTGTACGGATACATTGCACAATCTGCTCACTCACCTTAATACCCCGGGGTTGTATGCCTATAAATACTACTTCCTGCAGTGATGCATAATTTTCTACCAATTGGTGCGACAGCCGGTTAATGGTAACCTTAAGTAGCTGAGAAGAAAGTAAAATCTGCATGGCTATGAGTTGTCCCTGGTTTTTAATTTT
>JBKJSJ010000117.1:0-3487 GCA_046595965.1 Ferruginibacter sp. | reverse complement strand
TTTTAAATTCTGTGTCTTAATGAAAAATAGCAGGCAACGGTGGGGCTTGGCGATGGCAGGGAATTTGAAATTCGTCCGCCCGTAACCAAAGCCGATTGAAAAACTAAAGTTGAAGTTATCAACTAAAAGCCAAATTGAAAATCGTCTGCTGGAACTGAAGCTGATAGTGAACTACAGCCGAAGATAAAAAAGTCAAGCCCTGCTATAGCCAAACCCATTGTTGAACTAAACCTTCGGTAGCCTTGCCTTCACTTTCTTACTTTTATAGTTCATTTAAAATTACAACAATCATGGTTACAAAAAAAAATCTGCGGAACATCTCCGCTACAACAAGTATTTAAATCAAGCTTGCCGTGAGGTGCCAGGATTTAACGAACTGCTGCAACGCTTTCAGCGCAACATCAGCATCCTGGGCCGGGCGCCACGAACCTTTGATAACTACAGCAGACACGTGGCTGCTATGGCGCTGCACTTTCAATGCCTGCCTACAGAACTGCATCCCGAACAGGTAAAAGATTATCTCTATCAACTGCAACAGCGCAGCCACACGCCTTCTCAAACGTATTTTAAACACACGGTTTATGGATTAAGATTTTTGCTTAAAGCAGAAGGCTTGCCTTATGAGCATTTGCATTTACCAGCCATTCCAAAACTACACAAACTGCCTGTGATTCTTAGCAGGCAGGAGATATGGGCCATGCTCACACATGCACAACTACTCAAACATAAAATTCTTATTGGCCTGCTCTATGGCTGTGGCCTGCGTTGCATGGAAGTAAGAAACATACAATTGCAGCACATGGATTTTGACCGCCAGTTCTTGCGCATTGTGCAAAGCAAAGGCAACAAGGATCGTTACGTACCGCTGTCTGCACACCTTATCCGTGGAATAAAAAAATACATAGAAGCAGCACAGCCAAAAGATTTTTTGTTTGAAGGCACGGGCAATCCGCAAGGCAAAGGTTTTGATGGAAGATACAGCCAGCGTGGTGTGCAATGGGCAGTAAAAACTGTAGCACGGCAGGCAGGCATCATCAAAGATGTGCACACTCATATGCTGCGCCACAGCTATGCTACACATCTTTTAGAAGATGGTGTAAACATCATTGCCGTGCAAAAGCTACTGGGCCATGCCAACATAGAAAGCACCCTGGAGTACCTGCACATTTGCAACCAGCCTGAGCATTTGCCTCAAAGTCCTCTTGATAAAGTATTTGTCTTATGCAGCCGCAGTGGGAAGTAGCCGATGTGCTGCGCCACACAAATTTTCAGGGCTATACTGTGCAGCAGCAAAAAACACTGCGTGCTCTCAAAGACTGCCGCACAGCGGCTTTGGGCGGACATGTAGAAGCATGCGATGGCTGTGGCAACATCAGCATTAGTTATAACAGTTGCCGCAACAGGCACTGCCCTAAATGCCAGGGACACAAAAGAGAAGAGTGGATACAAAAGCGGGAGGCAGATCTTTTGCCCTGCACTTATTTTCACCTGGTGTTCACGCTGCCCCAGCAGCTCAATGGCCTTGCATTGCACCAACCGCAGATGGTTTACGATGCATTGTTTAAAGCTGCGTGGCAAACGCTCACTGTCTTTGCAGCCAAAGCAGCTGTGCAGTTGGGCATGATAAGCATATTGCATACCTGGGGGCAAAACCTTAGCCTGCATCCGCACCTGCACTGCATTGTGCCCGGCGCAGGTGTAAATAAAAAAGGCCGCTGGAAACATTTAAAGCACAGTAAAAAGTTTTTGTTTCCCGTAAAAGCATTGAGCAGCGTGTTTCGTGCCCGCTATGTGCAATGCCTGAGGCGATGCGGCTTTGCAGACAAAGTGCTTATAGAAAGCCTGTTTAAAAAACCATGGGTAGTGTATGCAAAGCGCCCCTTTGGCGGGCCAAAACAAGTGATAGAATACCTGGGCAGGTACACACACAAGGTGGCCATCAGCAATCATCGGTTGCAAAGCGTAACGGATGAAGAAGTAAGCTTTAACTACAAAGACTATAAAGATGGCGGCAGTCAAAAGCTAATGACCTTAAGCAACCGGGAGTTTGTAAGAAGGTTTGCGCAGCACATACTACCACACCGCTTTGTGCGCATCAGGCATTACGGTATCCTTAGCAGCAGTTGGAAGCGGGGAAAGTTGCAAGCCTTACAGCACAGCGTACACGCAGCAAGGCCCGTAGCAACAATAAAAACAATGTTGCGCAAATGTCCCTGCTGCAAAACAGGCACACTCGTAACCATAGATGTTTTCCCGAAAAAATCGGGACAGGTTGGAAAACGTGGGCCGCCACAAAAATATTTTACGGGAACAACATCAGCACCTGTTGCTTAAAGCACGGGTAAGGGAACTTTTGTGCCCAAAAGAAAACTAAACCGCTACAACCTTCTGTTCATGCAGGTTGCAGCCACTTCTACAAAAAAAGCAGGCGTTCTGCCTGCTTACAAGTCTTAAAAATAATACCGACAACTCCATAACCAGCCGGCTACCAAGGTTTCGTTCAACATCGCTTTCATTTCTTGCCCGTTGGGCAAAACGAAAGCTTAGTTATTGTGTGTAGTTTTGGTCAAATTTCGATTGTGATGTAATACTCATTTTTTCTACCGCACTTTATCGGTTTGGTTTCATTTGCTTCAACACATTTTTTTATTTTGTCAATGTCTTCTTTTGATATTTTCTTTTTTGAATGTATGTCATACCAAGTTAAAGGAGTTTGTCGGGCAAGCTTAATTCTGAGGTTGTAATTTATTCTGTTATCAATGACAAGAGTTTTCGTCATTGAAATGTAATTAACTCCTGAAATTGTCAGCACATAAGTTGAAGGTTTTGTATTAATTTCAAATAAACCTTTGTCCTTTGTAGTTTTATAAATTGTTGTGTCCTTGCTTTTTAAAATGATGGTCAAAAAACTAAGCGGTTGTAATTTATTGTCTATTACTTTCCCATTTATCTTTTGGATTCCTTCCTGATTTTGTAATGTGTCAACTATAATGCTGCTAATATCTTTTGGTTTGTCAAGTTGAAATTTATAAACGTATTTGTAGCTATTAATTTTTTGTCCCACTACAGTTGAGAAGATAAACAAACAAATAAAAGCTATTAGAATTTGAGGTCTCATAAAATTACACACAACGGGAGTTTGTGAAAAAACTCCTGTTGTTTCCCAAATATACACACAATGTTAATAGAGACAAAAGCTGCATACAATTTGCTTTTAACTCTGTATGAATTATATAACAGGCACCAGCCGCCACCAAACCTACTTTGCTACACTCGATGATCAGGTATCCATTGATAACCCGGTACGGCTTATGGATGCTTTTATTGATAAGCTTGACTTAGCAAGATTAGGGTTTACCAAAACTGTACATAAAAGCGAAGGCCGCCCACCATACGAGGCTGCTGTTTTATTAAAAGTAAATTTCAAAGGCGGGCACTTCGGCGAAATGACAGATATGAATACAAGTTTAAAAGTAGACGCAAAAAA
>JBKJSJ010000040.1:0-5801 GCA_046595965.1 Ferruginibacter sp. | reverse complement strand
CTTTTTTTATTTTTGAATAAGAAACTTTTTCACTTCTTCTCGTACGGTATTTTTAATAAAATAAGTTCCATTGGGCAGAGATTTTATATTAATACTATTTAAACCCGGCTGAAGTGTTTTAGATAAATACAATGAACCGGCACTGTTTACAATCTGAATAATGATGCTTTCACTGGCTTCAATATTCAACATTTCTTTTACAATATTGGTTTGTAGTTCAAAGGAAGATTTAGAATATTGGCTCACCCTTATTATCCTAGAGTATTCTGTCTGGCCGGAAATGTTATTTGTTTTTAACCGGTAAAATATTCTGCTTTGGTATTGCCCCATATCAGTATATAGATAAGATTTAGAGTTTAGTGAACTATTATTGGCAGTAATGGTGCTGATATTGGTAAATCTTATACCATCATAACTTCTTTCCACTTCAAAACTTAAAGCAGTGCTGCCAGTAGATATGGACCATCTTAAGTTTATAATATTATTGAGTGCACCGGCAGAAAAACTGCTAAGGTTAGCTGCCAATGCTGTATTGGACAATCCGGCAGATCCGCAGAAACAAAACGTACCTGTTCTTTGAGAGGCTATAGCAGCACTGCCAAAGGTTCTGTAGTAATATAAATTTCCTATTACTAAACCTGTAAGGTTTACTAATGAACCTGTGCTTATTGATGCAGCAAGGTTGCACCCTATCTCTACAAGCGATGCACAGGTGGGTGTAGCCTGGTTTACAGAAAAAACCTGTATAGCCGACTTCATAGATACACTTGGGTTTACACTAACGGTAGCAGTTGTACCTGTAGCATAAAACTTAAACCAAAGATCTGATGCGTTATTGGCATCTGTGCCACAACTGGGACTGGGTGCGCAGGCATCCATTGCTGTAATGGCCTGGCAGGTAGTTCGGTTGTCAAATGTAGTTGGGGTGCCCGAGCAGGAAGAGCCATTGGTACAGCCTGTTATCCAGTTAGGGGCAAATAATGTAGCAGTGGCAAAAGTTCCATTGGTAGCAGGGCATCCCTGGGCTGAAACCTTAGAGCTAACCGCTATAAAAAAAATTAGTGTAAAAATTATTCTCATAATACAAGGTAGTTTTATCGAAAATAAAGGATAATCAACATAAAAACTAAACAGACTTATAAACATTTTAAAATACCTGTGTATTTCATCTTGTAAACCATGAAATAATCAGCTCTTTTGCTATTTTGGCAGTATATTTCTTGGGAATGCTTTTTGCAATTTTATATTTCATAAAAATTTAAAGGATTATGACTATAGGGATAATAATAATTTCAGTATTTTTTATGTTACTAGGCATGCTGGTGCAATGGAGATTGAAAAGCAAATTCAAAGAATACAGCCTGGTGCCTACCAGCAGCAAGATGAGTGGAAAGGAGATTGCTGAAAAAATGCTGAGAGATAATGGAATTTATGATGTGCAGGTAACTTCTGTAGATGGAGCTTTGACTGACCATTATAACCCCACTAACAAAACTGTAAACTTGAGTGCAGATGTTTACAATGGAAAAACGGTGGCTGCTGCAGCCGTTTCGGCACACGAATGCGGGCATGCAGTACAACATGCTACTGCCTATTCTATGTTAATGCTGAGAAGCAAAATTGTTCCTGCCGTGCAAATCAGCAGTAACCTCTCTCAATGGATCATAATTGCAGGCTTGGGATTTATGGGTTTTGGTGGTGGAAACCCAACCATACTTTTAATTGGTATTATTTTATTTGCAGTAACAACGTTGTTTTCCATTATTACTTTACCTGTTGAGTTGGATGCATCGGCCAGGGCATTAAGATGGTTGCAATCTGCCAATATTACCACATCGGAAGAAAAAGCAAAAGCAAAAGATGCATTAAAATGGGCAGCCTTAACTTATGTAGTAGCAGCATTGGCATCCATTGCCATGCTGGTGCAATACATATTAATTTATCAGGGAAGAAGCAGGGATTAGGGAGGCAGGTAGCAAACAATAGTCAATGGGCAAAAAAAATAAGGGAGAATAAATTACGAATTATTAAAGACTTATTTATAAGTATGGGTAAGTAATAGCAAAATGTTTTAAACCACTACCTTTATTATATAAAATAAGAATAGGGTAAAAAGAATCTAAAAAAAATGAATCACAAAAATATAAATCACATCAAATGAATTTTGGAAAAGAGTTTGAAAAATATGCAGTAAAGCATAAAGGCATCAGCAGTAACATGCTTAATGATTATCAAAATAAAAATGGCAGCAGATTTAATGCTACTATTCCTTCTTTAGGAGACCTGGGAGTTACTAACCTTACGCCTAATATCATTGAAGAAAGACCCATGAATGTGGCAGTGATGGATGTGTATAGCCGTTTAATGATGGACCGGATTATTTTCCTGGGTTATCCCATCAGCGATGAAGTAGCCAATATTGTTACAGCGCAATTATTGTTTTTGGAAAGTACAGACCGCACAAAAGATATCCAGATGTACATCAACAGCCCCGGCGGTAGTGTATATGCAGGTTTGGGAATGTATGATACCATGCAATTTATTTCTCCGGATATTGCTACTATCTGCACGGGCATTGCAGCCAGCATGGCGCAGGTGCTGATGTGTGCAGGAAGTCCGGGTAAAAGAACGGCCTTAAAACACAGCCGTATTATGATGCATCAGCCCAGTGCTGGCGCCATGGGCCAGGCAAGTGATATTGAAATAACGGTGAATGAAATCCGTAAATTAAAAAGAGAATTATACGACATCATTGCTCATCATACTGGCCAGTCTGTAGAAAAAATAGCTGAAGACTGCGACCGGGACAAATGGATGACTGCACCGGAAGCTAAAGATTATGGCCTGGTAGATGAAGTGCTTTTGATGAATCCTAAAAAGGCAAAAAAATCTTAGTCATTCCCTTTAAATATTAAGTGACTGTCAAGACTTGAACTAACAATTATTAATTATTAATTATTATTTATTACAATGAACACGTATAATAAAAACATTAGACAGGACGATGAAGAAGAAAATCCTGAAATGCCGGAATTACCAGAGAACCCAATGGAAAAAATGATGAGTGGGTGGAGGTTTGATAAAAAATTTATCGAACAGCGTAAGATTTTTTTATGGGGTGTTGTAGATGATAAATCATCCAAGGATATTACCGACCGACTCATGTACCTGGAAGCGCTGGACCCCGGAAAAGAAATTACTTTTTACATAAATAGTCCCGGTGGTATGGTTACAAGCGGTATGGTTGTTTACGATACTATGCAAATGATAAGCTCTCCTGTGAGCACTGTATGTATGGGTATGGCAGCAAGTATGGGCAGCATATTGCTAAGCGGCGGTACCAAAGGCCGCAGGTTTATTTACAAACATGGCGAAGTAATGATACACCAGCCCAGTGGTGGTGGCCGTGGCACAAGTGCCGACCTGGAAATTATGGCCGTGCAAATTAAAAAAACCAAAGAGCTCGGTGCAAGAATACTGGCTGAAAACTGTGGGCAGACTTATGAAAAAGTAATGCGTGATTTTGACAGAGATTACTGGATGGATGCACAGGAATCTATCACTTATGGTATAGTGGATGGAGTGATGGAAAAGATATAAAAACTTGATTTTGTCAGGTTTTAAATGCGGATTAGAACTTTGACAAAGTTTCCTACTTTTGCAAAGTTGGTTTCATATTAGAAAAGTTGTACATACTTTTAAAGCTGCAAAACCCGTTTAAGGGTTTTGCGGCTTTGTTTATAGACCTGCCCCATGCATCATTTTGAACAGAAGCCTTGTCATAGTTACACAATCTTAATAAAGCTTACTTACCTTTGCAGGCGTTTGTGCAGAAGGTTTACTGCCTTCAAACCCTTAAAATTATTAAATGGCTAAACAACAAATATTACACTGCTCCTTTTGTGGCCGCAGCCGGGATGAAGTAAAAATACTCATTGCGGGGCAGGATGGGCATATCTGCGAAAACTGTGTGGAGCATGCACAGGAAATCATAGCACAGGAGTTAAGCCCCCAAACCGAAGCCCGGCATCCTGCTTCAGGCAATCATAAACTCACCGTAAGAAAACCTATAGAAATAAAAAAGTTCCTGGATGAATATGTGATTGGGCAGGATGATGCCAAAAAAATACTGGCCGTAGCAGTGTACAATCATTACAAAAGGCTCAATCAAAAAATAGACAACGACGTAGAGATAGAAAAAAGCAACATTGTAATGGTGGGCGAAACCGGTACCGGAAAAACCCTGCTGGCCAAGTCTATTGCCCGAATGTTGAATGTGCCTTTTGCAATTGTAGATGCTACCGTATTTACAGAAGCCGGTTATGTGGGTGAAGATGTAGAGAGCATGCTAACCCGCCTGCTGCAGGCCTGCAACTATGATGTGCAAGCAGCAGAAAAAGGCATTGTGTATATTGATGAAATAGATAAAATAGCCCGCAAGAGCGATAACCCTTCCATCACCCGTGATGTGAGTGGCGAAGGCGTGCAACAGGGATTATTAAAATTACTGGAAGGCAGTGAAGTACTGGTGCCACCACAGGGAGGCCGCAAGCATCCTGAACAAAAACTCATCAAAGTAAATACGCAAAATATTTTGTTTATCTGTGGCGGTGCATTTGATGGGATAGACCGCATTATTGCCCGCAGGGTAAATACCAATGCTATTGGTTTTAATGTAAACAAAGAACTGCAGGATTATCAACATCATAATTTATTGCAATTCATCAATGCAGTAGATCTTAAACATTTTGGTTTGATACCTGAGCTGCTGGGCCGGTTGCCAGTGGTAACTTACCTTAATCCATTAGATGCAGAAACGCTGAGAAATATTTTGACCGAACCCAAGAATTCTCTCATCAAACAATTTACCCGCCTATTTGAAATAGAAGGCATCAGCCTGAGTTTTGAACCGGCAGTATATGATTTTATGGTAGAAAAAGCACTGGAATATAAATTGGGTGCACGTGGTCTGCGAAGTATCAGCGAAAGCATATTAACCGATGCCATGTTTGAACTGCCAAGCCAGAAAGTAAAATCATTTGAAGTAACACTGGAGTACGCTCAGCGCAAGTTTAATATCAGTAAACTAAGTATGCTTAAAGTAGCATAAGATATTTTATATTTTTATTTGAATGCCCTGTAATTTTTTACCGGGCATTTTTTATTTTAATTAGCTCCTTACATTTTAGGTGGTTGAAATATTTCACTTTAATTTCGCCCGGCAACTAAAGAAGTTGCATACATAAAAAAATAAAAATAATGGTTGACGTAATTCTTGGTTTGCAGTGGGGAGATGAGGGCAAGGGAAAAATTGTAGATTTTTTTGCAAAAGACTATGATGTAATAGCCCGTTTTCAGGGCGGGCCCAATGCAGGGCATACCCTCTATGTGGGAGATAAAAAAATTGTATTGCACCAGATTCCCAGTGGTATATTTCATGAAGATAAAACCAACCTGATTGGCAATGGTGTGGTGCTGGATGCAGTAACGCTAAAAAGAGAATGTGAGGCAGTGGCAGCCTTTGGGGTAGATTACCGGAAAAATCTTTTTATTAGTGAACGTACCCATCTTATATTACCCACACACCGGGCTTTAGATAAAGCCAGTGAGCTAAGCAAAGGCACGGAAAAAATTGGCAGTACGCTAAAAGGTATTGGCCCGGCCTATATGGATAAAACCGGGCGCAACGGGCTGCGGGTGGGAGATTTGCTGGACAAAAATTTTACTACACAATATATCAGGCTACGCCTGAAACACCAGCGGTTGCTGGATAATTATGGGTTTCAGGAAGATATATCCGC
>JBKJSJ010000238.1:0-2868 GCA_046595965.1 Ferruginibacter sp. | reverse complement strand
CATAGATGTTCAACATATAAAAGAATATTGAATTGATTAAATAAACATATTGACAAATAGTACAATCTCAAAGAGGCGTAGAAATGTACAACTAGTAACAAATAATTGAGGAACTCTGCTTTTTAGATTACTTGTGGTAAAACAGTTTAAAATTATTGTCCTGGCAGACAATAATTAATTTTGAGCCGCATTAATTATTTCCCCCATAATAATCGAGCACTCTTATCCTAAAACTGTATTCATATTTAGCCTCTGCCAAATAAATCTTTGAACGGTCAAAATTATTTTTACTTATTAAATATTCTGCTGCATTTATTACACCGTTGTTAAACCTTACTTCGGCAGCACGGAATGATTCTTCAAAATTACTACCTGCTGTGTGAGTAGTTTGTATTTTTCAAAAGCCACCGTCATGTTCAGGTGTGCCTGTTCTATATTTTGCTGCAGCTCCAGTTTTACATTATCTGCCTGCAGTTGGGTATTTTTTAAATTAATTTTTGCCAGCCTGATATTGTTATTGAATGCATTACCTGTATGATGGTTACTCCTTCGTAATTTAATTGTGTAAAAAGTTCCAATATTTCTTCTCCCTGTTTAGAATTTAAATTATCGGTTGTTGCATCAGCCAGCAATAATTTTGGCTTTGCAATTAATGCTCTGGCAATACCCACCAACTGCTGCTGCCCGCCAGAAAGCTGTGCCGGAAACAAATCCTTTTTGCTTACAATATTAAAACGGTCCAGCATATCGGCCACCATGACTTTACGTTCTGCAGATTTTAAATCCTGGTAAATAAGAAGCGTTTCAATTAGCAAAAACTAACCACCGTTTGCGTTATTCACATAGTGTGTATATTTGGTGAAGGCGGGAGTGGTTTTTTCACAAACTCCCGTCAGGCGTTATTTGTAAGCCACAGAATTCTCAATACTCATTAAATCAAAACTTAAAATATGAAAAGTACAATTACAGCCCTACTTGTTTTTACACTAATAGGTTGTAGCCAGCCAAAAATTGACAAGAAGGCGGAAGGTGAAAAAGTTATGCAAATTAGCAAAGAGTGGTCTGAAGTTGCTTCAAGTGGAGACGTAGAGAAAACTGTTAGTTACTGGGCCGACAATGCAGTAATGATAGCGGCCGGACAACCTCCATTAGATGGTAAGCAGGCAATTCGACAAATGGTAGAAGAAAGTTTTAAAATCCCTGGATTTCGTATAAGTTGGCAACCACAAAGTGTTGAAGTTTCAGAAAGCGGAGACATGGCGTATCTTATTGAAAATTCTCAAGTGGCATTTAAAGATTCGACCGGAAATACCATAACTCAGAATAATAAAGCCGTCAGTATTTGGAAAAAACAAAGTGACGGTAAGTGGAAAAATGTAGTAGACATTTCAACTCCTACTACATCTCAATAAAAATAAAACAACGCCTAATATGGTTTGCTGCGAGGCTGGCAGGAAGTTGTCCTTCCCTGGCTGCGGTATTAACGAGACTAAATTCAGGACGGGGTCAGCCCTCTCGTTAGCGGTAACCTGTCCACTAAAACTTTGACATTATGAAATATCTTCTCAATACCTCATCGGGGTTGTTTTATATTTTATCAGTGGCTGCACTCATATCATGTAGCGGGAATAATTCAGCCCCATCAAATGAATTAATTAACCAAATAGATTTAAAGAGAGGGAATGTTATATCCTGCGGTGCTGCCGATAAACAATTCGGTTCAGTGGATTTTGAAATGACCTGTGATGAAAAGGCAAAAAAAGATTTCAATCTTGCAATAGGATTGTTGCACTCCTTTGAGTACGATGAATCTGAGAAAGTTTTTGCAAAAATAATTGACGAAACCCCGGAATGTTCCATGGCTTACTGGGGTGTAGCCATGTGTAATTTTCATGCTTTGTGGACACCACCAACAGAAGCTGAACTTAAAAAAGGAAGCAAAGCAATTGAGATTGCAAACAGCATTACAAAAAAATCAGAAAAAGAATCTGCTTATGTCAATGCCATTGCAACATTTTACAAAAACTGGAACAAAACAGACCATCACACCCGTTGCATCAATTATGAAAAAGCAATGGAAAAAATACACAATACTTATCCTGACGATAAAGAAGCATCTATATTTTATGCTTTAGCATTAGATGCTTCGGCCAATCCGAATGACAAGAGCTATACCAATCACAAAAAAGCAGGTTCAATATTAAATGCACTCTACCCTTCGGAACCTAACCATCCCGGAATTATTCATTATATCATCCATACCTACGATTATCCGGGACTGGCTGAATTTGCCTTGCCTTCTGCACGAAAATATGCAGCCATTGCTCCTTCTTCTGCACATGCCTTGCATATGCCTTCCCATACTTTTACAAGACTGGGACTTTGGGATGAAGGTATAAAATCAAACCTGGCATCCGTTGCTTCGGCAAAGTGTTATGCTGAGCAGGCAGGTATAAAGGGACATTGGGATGAAGAACTTCATGGCATGGACTATCTTATGTATGCCTATTTGCAAAAAGGTGATAATAAACTTGCTAATGAACAACTGAAATATTTAGAAACCATCAACGAGGTTCATCCTGCTAATTTTAAAGTTGCCTATGCCTTTGCTGCTTTACCTTCTCGTTTTTTGCTGGAAAATAAAAACTGGGTTAAAGCAGCAACTTTACAAGTACCTCCTGCAAATTTTTCATGGATACAATTTCCCTGGCAGGAATCCATTATACATTTTACCCGTCTGTTAGGTGCTGCTCATTTGGGAAATATAAAAGAAGCGAATATTGAATTGGAAAAACTTAATCAATTACATGATACACTGAAAAAGCAAAAAGATAACTATAAATCTTTGCAGGTAGCTATTCAAATAAA
>JBKJSJ010000286.1:0-6001 GCA_046595965.1 Ferruginibacter sp. | reverse complement strand
CCCCGATACTTCTTTTTCTATTTCCGCTACTTGCATATACAAAGGTTCTGCAGCCTGCGCATTACCTGTATGCTTATAAAGTATAGCAAGGCTTGCCATAGCATTGGCACAATCCCTGGTATTCCTGCTTATTTTTTTTCGTATCGCAATTTCTTCTTCATACCATTTAATATTATTGATGGTATCGCCCAAATTGCCATAGTTGATGGCAAGATTGCGGCACAGACGGGTGTAATCGTTGTTGAAATAATTATTTTCTTCTTTTAAAATAGTTTTTGCCTGCAAAAGATATTGAATAGATAAAAGATAATCACTTGCACTATTAGCTATAGTAGCTTTATCAAGATATTTTTGTGCTAATGGAGAAGATTTAAGCCCACTGTTATCTTCCAGCAAAAGCCAGTCGTAGCTTAGTGTTTGTGACCTGCTGGTGGGTTTTTGTTTTCCTTCTGTAAGCAACTCTACCTGCTGGCTTACATAATCTTTCAGTTCGCTTACACTCACATTAAAATCGCCGTTCCTGTCAGCTTCGGCCTGCAATAGCCCTTTTTTTATGCTATAAGTAAACACCCCATTGTCATATTGCTTTCCTTCGTACGCATACTCTCTTCCACCCGCCGCACTTATTACTACAATGCCGTTACTGAGAGAAAAATCAGCAAACATTTCTTTCATCATTTCAAAACTATTCTGGAGGCCTACGGATTTTTTCCCAAGCAGGATATTTCCTTTTGCTTTACCAAAAGACAATAGTTTTCCTTCGGTATTGGTGGCCGTTGTGGCATGCAACGGGTTGGCTTTTGGAAAGTTCTTTTTAGCTATATTTTCCTGTTTTTCTTCTTCCTTATCAATCTCCCCGCTATTGCAGGCATCTATCAGTAATAATTTTCTGCGTGCAGGTATATTCTCAAGCAGGCTCAGCAGCTCATTATACAACAAACCATTAACTGATGGTTTTTTAAAATTGATATCATAAGTGGAGCAGTAAAAGTTCAGGTTGTCATCCAGCAAACCATGACCACTGAAAGAGATGACAACTTTATCTTCAATAGAAGTGTGCAGTAGTTTGCTTTTAAGTGCAAGAATATTTTTTCGGGTAGCCGCTTCATTGGTAAGGGTAATTATTTCAGCACCTGGATTGCGTTCTTTAAATTCATTAGCAAGGTCGGTAACATCTTTTACGGCATAATGCAGGTTCATGGAAGTATCTGTATAATTGTTTATACCAATACCTATATAATGCAGGGTAGATTTTTTCATTACTGCGGGTACATAATTCAATTGCAAGGGTTTTCTGTAACTCTCAGTTCCATTGATATTCATTACGGATGTTTCAATATTATTTTTTCCCTGTGAAAGTGTAACAGTAAGAGTAGTATCAAAATATTTTGCATTTCTTTTTTGTAAGTTTAATCCTTCTGCGCCCAATAAGGGCGTTTCATTCAGCCAAAGATTCAGCTTTACTAAATTTACCGTGCTGTCAGATGCTTTAATATGCAATTGCACTTCCCTATTCATGGATTCCGATTCAAAAGATTCCCTGTTTATAAAATCAGCTTCGGGAACATTTTTACTTTTTGCAATAGTTAATGTTTTGATTCCAAGTTTACCCATTCTTTTTTGCCAGGCTTTGTAAAAGGCTGCTGAGAGTGTAGTATCGGTATTGCCGGTTATTTTATTAAAACTTTTTATCACAAAATCCGGCCTGTTAAACCGGATATCTAACTGGCCAATACCAATAGTTTGATCCTCTTTTACATAATACAATTTTTTGGCAGCTCCGGGGGTGCATTGATAATACCCGCTGGGCAGCATAATGATATAATCCTTATCAATGGAGTAGGCCTCTGCTTCCTTTTTCCCGGTTTGCAGGTTCCATACCCAGGAGCCAGAATAAAAATTAGCAATAAGGTATTGACTGTTGGGCGAAAACTCAAAAGGAATGGCAGAGGGATTGTTCCGCCGTGGGTGCTTAAATGTAAACAATAGATTTCCGCTTTTAAATTCCCACACTTTTATTATATCATCTTCGTTTATAGTAGCTACATATTTATCGTCAGGGCTCCATTGAACAGCTTCATCGCCTGTTTCAAACAGCGTTATTAAATGTTTCCACGAAATTGCATCATGTATGTAAAGGGTATCTCTGCTACGCAACAGCATGTACTTTCCATTATCTGAAAATGCAGCAGAACCAAAGTGATTGCTTTTACCATGAATATTTTTAATAAATTTTCCTGTGGTAATATCCATCATGAAAGCACTACTATCTGCCGAGATCAATAAATATTTACCATCGGCGCTGTAAGTTGCATGGTTACTGGCTTTATCAGGCACCGGGTATTTTGCCAGCAATTTTCCCGTGTAAGATTCAAAAGTCCGGATAGTATCATCCGTCCACGATGTTACAAAATGATTGCCCGCAGGATTGAATTGATATTGTATTGAAAATCCATTTTTAAAATCCGTTTCGGTATCAAGGGTATAGAGGCATTTGCCGGAAATGGTTTCAAATACATCTAATTTATTTTTTCTGTGCTGATTGTGAGATTGAACAAATACCAATTTTCCATCCGGGCTAAATCCGTTTTGCCAAAGAGTATTGGGTATATCAGTATAATGTGCCGTATCATACAATAGATGAAGGAGCCGGCTGCTGGCAGCATTCCATATACCCATTGTGTTATCCTGGCATGAAGTAAGAATATATGTACCATCCGGGCTAAACTCTTGCAACCTTGCAAATGCTTTATGCCCCGACAATTTGTTTAAAAGCCTGCCCGTAGCCGGTTCCCACAAACGAAGCTCTCCATTGTCATCACAGGAACTGATGATACTTTTATTGGAAGAACCATAGAAGGACAACTTTACAATATTCATTTTATTTTTAAGAAAATGAATGACCCTGCCATCTTCAATAGAACGAATAGAGGCATATTCATTACCACTTTTATAAGTAATCAGAAGTTTGGAATCGCCGGAAAAAGAAACCGTTTCTGTGGACCCAAATAAATAAATGGGTTTAAAATTTTTTGTACTCCAAACCCTGTTACTATCTCCATAAGTAAGAAGGTATTTTCCATCGGTGCTAAAGCTGGCAGGTTCCTGGTAGGTATTATCCGTATTTATTTTTTTTATCAACCGGCCCGTATAAGCATCGTATAATTTTACCAGCGAGTCTTTTAGTGTAACCAACAAAAATTGGCTATTTGGATGAAACTGGATGGATTTGATTTCCGTTTTTTCTTTAATTATCCGGGTGCATTGGCCTGTAGCGCTTTTCCATATCCTGATGCTGTTATCTTTAGCTGCGGTTGCTATTAATGAAAGATCATCACTTTCATCTACTACCTCTAGGGAGGCTGTGTGGCCTGCCAGCTTTTTTACCATTTTAAAATTGGCAAGCTCGGAGATCACCAGCGTTTCTGTTTGGTCCAGGAAGGTATTGTACAACAACTTCCCATCCCTGCTTATTTTTTTTAGCCAGAAACTTTTTTCAGAAAACAGCGTATCGGTAAGTTTCAGGGTGAGGTCATAAATAGAAAGGCCTTTTTGCCAACTAAAATCCAATATCTTTTTTCCATCGGGTGTAAACATCCCGTTTATTCTTCCCGCTTTTTTGTATAAAATTTTACCCGTTACCACATCCAGCATCCAGGTAGAATCAGCAGAAAACAACAGCATTAATTTTCCTGAAGGATGAAAGACTGGCTCATCTGATGAATATGAAAAACTGCGTAACAAACGGCCATTTTGTACTTGCCACATCTTTATCGTTTTGTCGCCGCCGGTTGTAATAGCATATTTATCACCGGGGCTAAATGATGCAGATTGTATGCTTTCCTTATGGCCTTCAGGTAAACCCAATTCAAAGTCCTGTGCAAATCCTGCACTCAGCATACTCAAACAATAAATTAGAAGAAACAGTCTCATGGGTAAATTGTTTTTGCTGATGCTGCTTTACATATCTCTTCTGCAATGAATTCATATAATGATGGAAGATGAATATCTGAAGCTATTTTTTGGGCAATAGTTTTTACCATTAACAGATTACTCCATATTTTTTCTTTTATATTTTCAGCAATCGAAATCAGGATAAATGTTTTGTCACTCAATGAATCAAATGGCTCCATAAAAAAAAGTACTTCATTATTTACGGGTCTTTTGGATGCATGCTCCATAACCATCTCCATTACATTATCATCTATCCTGTTTTTAAACGATAGATCCTCTGGCAGCACCGGGGCAGCACCAGATGCATCAGCAGTTTTAAAATGGATAGATTGCGAAATAATTTCTCCGTCTTCAATTTGCTTTACTACCTCTGCATTTCCATTAAAATAAAAATGAGTAACGCTTCCCTTAGATACCGTACTGTTATAATCTGCCAGTAATAAAAGTTCATCTTCCTCTACATAGTAATAGGAGGGAATCATTTCTGCAAGATTTTGTATATTATCGTTTAAGTAAAATTTTTCTTTGTTTTTTCTTTCATCAGCTATACCCTCTTCTTTGTTTTTATTATTGTGCACTTGCTCAAAAGATAACTCAACGGAAGGCTGAGACCTGGAATTCTTTACATACCAGGTGCCTGAAGGCCTGCCTTGCTGATAGAAAGTAACCAACCTTAACGCAGCATTTTCATCATAGGTTCTCCAGTGTTCAACCGATCCCTGTTCTGAAGTATTGCACTCTTTTCTCACAATTCCATTGGAGTAAAATGTTTTCCAGTTTACCAACACGCCTTTTGTAAAATTGCCCGTTGCCATTACAGTATCCTTTTTAAAAATAGTATAGGTTCCATCTAAATAATTGCCTGTAAGATTGGCTTCAATCCTTTTATTTTCATCTGGCAAAAAGTATCTCCATTTGCCGGTTTTATGATCCTTTTCATTCATTCCTGCATACTGCAACTGCCCATTTTGATACCAGGCCGAATCCGTTCCGGATAATTGATCGTCTTTATAAGTGCTTTTATGATCTACCAAACCTTTGGACGAAAATGAAATTGACTCTCCATGTAGTTTCCCATTCTTAAATAACTTAAAATATTGCAACTCATTTTTTTTGTTGTAAATAAAGGCAGTATCTGTTGGCTGGTTATTTTTATCTAAAATGAGGCTGCTGGCATTTCCGGCTTTCAAATCGGGAAGCTGGTTTTTCTTTTCCTGCACAACTCTTTTTTGTATCCAGTAATAGGTTGCTTCACTTTTTTGGGTGCCAAACCCATAAGTATTTACCCAGCTAGTGTCCTGCTGGCAGTAGCATGTTGTGCTTAACCAAAAATAAATTAAAAGAAGCAGTATGTTTTTTACCGGCATAGTTACTATTAGAATTAGAATTCTACCTTATTCCATATCTATCCCTGTTTATTAACAATTCCCTTCGCCGGATGCTTTAAGGGATTTGTATCTAAAATGGAGACGTGGTTTGAGATAAGAAAGCAATTTAACTCATATAAAAATATTAATCCTGCATAAAATAGACTATACCGAATCATTTCATACAGTATGGCATCTCTTTGTGCTCCTCAACTTTTAAAAATTGCCGGAGAATTTGGTAGGCGTGCTGGGAGGGAGGTTCTATTCTGTTTGCTGGCAAAAGAAGCAACCGGCTTATAATAAAAAAATAGTGAGCCTGAGCCAGCAATTACTGAAAGCTACCCGGCTTGCTGATAAAAAAGGAAATAATATTCAGGAGGCAAGGGAAATGGTAAGGTGCAAAAAGAGAAAGGTTTTGTTGCTGAATAAACTGAAGAAGGAGTAAATACAATGCTCTTTGAGCCGCTTATTGCCCTTGGGACTCTGTGGCAAATAAGTTCATAAAAAGAGCCGGTCCCTAACGACCAGCTCTTCTATGAAAAAAAACAGGAATATCATCTCCACACAAAATTACCCATTGCCACATAATGCCTGCCATTGGCTGCATCTTCCCATATACTATAGGTGCCTGGATAATAAGTATTGGCAGGCGCAAAATGCATTGGTTGGGGAATAGCTTT
>JBKJSJ010000193.1:0-6498 GCA_046595965.1 Ferruginibacter sp. | reverse complement strand
TCTTTTTACAACTGTACATAACAAAGAACAACAATACAATCGACAGTTTTAAAAATAAACTGTGTTTGATCAATAATTTCATAATGATTAGTTTAAAAGTGAAAAAATTAGCCGAATAAGAGGACGTTATTTTTTCCTGTAACTACCGATTGTTACGAAAAAAGTGTTTTTTGATTTTAAAAACACTAACGTAACTAGTAATGCGTGGTAATTTTTTATATGAATATTGGGGATGATTAATTAACGGGTAAAAAACAAATGGCTTGAAGATAGCTGTAGAATTTTTCAAAGGAGATAAAATAAATTATCCTGAAACAAAATACAATTTAATTTCAATGTTAAGTAGCTTTTTTTGAAAAAATATTAAATAACTATATGCATTTTTTAATGAAATACGGATGATAAGTATCTAAACAGATTCGCATATACTTACTGCTGTCCAACGCAATAAAATCTAATTTAATATCCAGTAATCATTAAAAAATTTCTTGTAACAAATAAAAATAAGGACAATGGGAATTTAGCTTTGTTTTTACATCAGTGAAATACTGATTGATAGGGAGTACTATTAATAAAAAGAGACCATAAAAAGGAGGGGTTGGGCAGTTGCCGGAATCAAACGGCCATAAAATATTTTGATGCCTATCAAAAACACTCAGCACAGGATCATTTTTATACCAGCAATTACGATCTCTCTAAATTCAGTAGCAATTTCTTTGGTGCTGGTATCCGTTTTGCGCCCCCAAAATGTGTGATGGGAAAACAGCATTTTAGTATGATTGAATTCAGGTACGGGCATTAAAGTAAGAACATACAGATGAATGCGGACGTTCTTTCCATGAATTTGAGGTTTAAATAAATAATTTATATGCTCCATTATTCTTTATAAGTCAATAAAATTTTTATAGGCTTATTCATCACATTGCTGCTTAATGCAATAGTTTTTAAACACATATCCAGTTTCTGTGGAGTGGGGGAGAAATTGGTAAGCGCCATCGGTAACAATTACACCAGTTGCCAGCACTTATGAGTAAAGTAGCATAAAGAAAAAATCAGTGGAACTCATTTTCGTCTCTTCTACCTGGTGCTCTTAGTTAATAAATTACTTATCAGAATGCAGCCACTCCCAGGGGTAAAAAGGAATATTTCTTATTATCCAAAACAACAAAATCAAAATTAAAAAAACGTAAGGTTTATTTATTTTTTTCCATAAGACAGCAAACCTTCCCGTAAAAATATGCACAAGCCCAATAATTATTAAAGGAATAAACAGCATCAACAAACTATTATAATTGGCCGCCTGCAACACATTGCCATGCATCAAATGATAACAGGCTCTTGTACTGCCACAGCCTGCACAATCAAAGCCTGTTAATTTTTTAAAAATGCATGGCGGGTAATATTTGGTTTGTGCCGGAGGGTTTGCATAAATAACTACCGCAGCTATAACAACTGCTGCAATCAATAAAGCATAAAATAATTTTATAAGCATGCAAAATTTAATATCCAGCTCCAACAGCCATTATATAAATCATTCCCACAATGGCGCCGGTAATGGCTGCATATATAGCCCATTGTTTTGCTTTTTTTGCTTCGGCAATGGCAGCTTCATGCTGGCCGCTGTTCCATAAGTTATCTACTTTTATTGCACTGAGAATAGATACAATACCCAGGGGCAAACAACATAAAATAGTAGTAAGAATTCCCCATACTAAATTATTATCTGGCTTGGCCATGAGTGGGGGAGTAGCCCTGTTAGTATTTGCCTGCTGGTTTTGAGAAACATAATTGCTTTCTTTATTTTCGGGGGTTACTCTTATCACACCATCGGGCAACACTTTTTTAATGGCCTCTGCTAAATTTCTTACATCATCTTCAAAACGTTTACTGTCTATTTCTACAAACTGCCGCCGGTATAATGATTTCATATTATCCGGCAGTTCATCAGACCGGGGCATAGGTACATCATCAAACAAAACCGGAATTACCTGTATGTTACGTGCCAGTGCAGTGGCCACTTCCAGGCGCACAAAATCATCGGGATCATCCAGTCTTCTTTTTCCACTTATATCTTTCATGCCCAGCCAGCTTTTTCCAATCACTACTATCAGTACATCGCATTTGCGCAAGGCATTGTCTATGCTTACCACAAAATCATCGCCCGGCAAAATAGTGTTGAAGTCTTTAAATATCTGATCTTTTGAAAAATATTTTTGTAATTCATTGTACAGTGCCAATGCATTCCAACTACTGTCGTCTTTTCGGTAGTTGATAAAAATTGTTCCTGGTAAACTTGCCATAACAATTGTTTTTGGTGGGGATTAATATTGTTGATTATCGTTATCCAAAATATACATATTGTTTAATAAATACAAGTGCCCATAAAGTTGCAGGGGCCAATGTTCAGATTTTGTTTATATCAATTAAAATAATTTTTGCTCCTTTTTCTTTTGCTTCTGCCACCATGTGTTCGGTGCCGCCCATGCCATCGCCCCCCATTCCATCCCATAAAGCAATTAAAGTCATAGATAGTCCCCCATTGGAAAGAGCAGCATGCAGCTCCCACAGGTTGTTTCTTTTCCAGATATTATATCCTGTTTTTTTTATAAGCCATTTGGGCAAAGCAATTGATTTGGCTAAAATAAAAACGGGCAATTTTTTATACAGCCTGTCAAATCTTTCTATCCATGCGGGCCCTGCAAATGCTACAGAAGATTGTATAAAGGGTTCCCTGGGGATGGCTAAAAATAATTTGCTGTTGATGCCCAGCTCCTGGCAGCATTCATGAAAAATAATATCTGCACCACAGGCAGCACCCGAAATGCCGGTTATATCAGTGCCCGTAATTTTTTGTTCCTGTTCTATAGCCAATCTTATTTTTTCTTTTACTGCATTTTCTTTTTCTGCAGGAAAACGTGGTTTTGGCCTGTCTGCTTTATCAAGCATGTGGCCTGTAAATAACAGGTAATGGGTCTTTATATTTTTACTTACCTGCACTGCGGGAAATGCTTCCAGTGCTGCATGGGTATTGTCTGCAAGAATGTTTAGCATTTGAAATATTTTTAATTGCCGCAGGCAGGTTTCTTTTTGCAACTGGTTGGCATTTTGCAATGCTTTTTTATACAGCAATGCAACCCTTGCAGGTTTGTTACTGTTAAGGCAAACCAAATCTGCCTCGGTTAAGTTTAACCAGCATTCTGCCTGTTCTTCTTCTGTCATTTTTTCTTTGGCAATATTTAAAGCCATGCGAATGCACACCGAAAGCGACTGGTGCTTTTCTGTATAGTCATCCAGTTTTTCCATGGCTTCCTCTTCTGTTTCATAACTAAGTGCCCACATATCTTTGTGCCTGTGTGCCAGTGCAAGCAAGATGGTTAAAAAGCCCAGTGCATTAATGCCGCAATGAAAATAATGCAGGTTTTCGTAATAACCTTTTTCATAATTATGATAGGCTGCTTCCAGGTAAACAGAGGATAAAGCAGTGGCAGAAATATTTTCGGGCTGCGAAGATTTTATTTCGTTTACCCAACGGGTTTTTAAATTCCTTCCTTTTAATGCATATACAATACTCAGGTCTTTTTTATCGGCTCCCGAAAATTCATGCGCATCAAACAGGTTTTGAATGGCAAAATCTGATAGTGCCAGCAAGCTGTTGGAAGCAGGAGAATCATAAGCTGTTTCCTGCTCAGCCAGGCGCTGATAAATTGTGGCCAGGTTAATATTAGTTTCTATATCATGCGGTTTATTATCTTTAATTTTTTCCCAAACCACTTTGGCATAATCAAAAGCTTTCATATTTACCAATGCCCCGCCAATAAGCCGCAATGCAGGAATTTTCCAGGAAAAAAATTCAGCTTCCGAAGCCAGCAGGGCGAGCTTGCCCGGCTCAGAGTCCATGGTGGCCAGTTCTACTTCTTCTGTAAAATCTGCAGGCACTATAAAAAACTTTTCGGTATCCTGCATGGCCAGACTGGGCATGGTAGAAAATACCGGGCTGTCTATGCGGTTGCTGAGCTGGCTATCCTGCAGGGCTTTCATGAGAATTGGAATGGCAGCAGCAGGTTCCTCTTTATCGTAACAAACAAAACGGAACCCCAAAATATCAAAAGGGGTTTCATCGTATCCCGGACATTTTATTAGTACAGTGGTTTTATTTTTTAATGCATGTCTTATACCCAGTTCATAAAACACATTGGCATTGTGAATGCTGATGTCTGCCACAACAATATCTGCCAGCAGCAGTTCCGAAAACATCTCTTCCCTTATTTCTCCGGCTTCAAATATTTTTCCGGTAGTGCCACCTTCCAGTTGTAGATTGTTCATAGCAGGTATGATTAATTCTTTTTCTACCCGGTCAAAATCATAAGCTGCCAGTTCAGGCTTTTCTAAAATACTATTTGCTTTTTTTAAAACCTGTTTAATACCAAAAGGACGAACGATAAATACCTGCATAGCTAATGATTGATAAATGAGAAATGGATAAAAGAAACAACTTTTATAAAATGTAAGTTGATATGCTGCTTATTAAAATTGCCAGTGGGAGGTTTTGTTGCCGGTAAATAACAGGCTTGGATTTGCTATTGTAAATGTAATAAAATAACAGAGATAGGAAAGGATGTTTTTGTTGCTGCTACATTTATCTCTGTTGGTAACAATACAGCTTTCAACAATTTTTTGTAAACAACCAGGGTAATAAGAAAAGCTAATGCTGAAAATTTAATAAAAAAAACAAAGAATATATTTACCCGTTATCTATCAGTAATATTAAATGCAACAGTTTGCTTATTAATTTAAAAATTATTTTTCCCTGTTTAATCCCAGAAAATAATATCATGATAAAATAAATGAAAGATTTTTTTTCATCATAAAATTCTCCTTTTTTGCTAAATCTTTCCAGTGGCTGTAGAGCGGAATATTAATTTAGTATTACCAGCTACAGCATTTCTTTGCCCAGGTGATATGCAATATTTATTTCAAATTATTTTAATTGATAATACTGCTATCTAAAACATCTGCAGTATCCGCTGTTCTCATTGCTGTATATTTGTTTACCTGCATTTTATTCTCACTACTTTAAAGCGGGCATTTCATCTTGACAGCAGCAGGTAAATTTAAATTATTAATAAAAAATGTTACATACCGAAGCCCATTTAAAAAGTTCTGATTTTATTTCCGATATGGTTATTGGCATGAGCGATGGCCTTACAGTTCCCTTTGCGCTGGCAGCAGGGTTGAGCGGAGCAGTAAGCAGCAACGCAATCGTTATTACGGCTGGCATTGCAGAAATTGTAGCTGGTTGTATTGCTATGGGGCTGGGAGGTTACCTGGCAGGAAAAACAGAGCATGAACATTACCAAAGCGAACTGAAAAGAGAATACGAAGAAGTAGAAATTTATCCTGAAAAAGAACTGGAGGAAGTAAAAGAAATTTTTGCTGAATATGGCATTAATGATGCAGGGCAAACGCTTATTGCCACCCAATTGGCAAAAGATAAAACCAAGTGGGTAAATTTTATGATGAAGTATGAATTGGGTTTGGAAGAACCCCATTATTACCGGGCAAGAAATTCTGCCTTCACCATCGGTCTGGCTTACCTGGTAGGAGGGTTGCTTCCTTTATCTGCTTATTTTTTTACTGAAACACCTCACAAGGGTTTATTTGTTTCAGCAATTATTACAACTGCATGCTTATTTGTTTTTGGATATTTTAAAAGTAAAATTACCGGGCAGCCTCCATTAAAAGGAGCTTTAAAAGTTACAGCAATTGGTTTAATAGCAGCAGCAGCAGCGTATTTTGTAGCAGTAGGATTTGGTAGAGCTTTTCATTAATGCAGTCAGCCCTTTTTTATTATAGAAAAAATGCTTCGTAAAAATAAGAAAGCCATTTATCAAAATAATAAATGGCTTTCTTATTTTATGCAAATGCTTTTTATAAAGGTTTTTTTTACGCACTTACCAATGCACTCGCCCCCAAAATAGCGGCATCTGCTTCTTGCAGTTCGCTGTACAAAAGTTTTACTTTGTTTTGAAAAATGGGGAGCAGGTTAGCCTCCATGTGCCTGCGGGTAGGCTTTAGCAAAAGTTCTCCAGCCTTGGTAAGGCCGCCAAATAATACAATAGCTTCGGGTGAAGAAAACATAATAAAATTGGCCAGCGATTCGCCGAGAATCTGCCCGGTAAATTCAAAAATATCATTGGCAATGGTATCGCCCTGCATAGCACATTCATAAACCGTTTCGCTGGTAAGCTCATTGATAGAATAATTGCGCAGCAGGCTGTTTTCTTCGGGATATGCCGTAAGCAGTTCAATGGCGGTTTCCCGCACACCCGTAGCGGAAGCATAAGCTTCCAGGCTCCCGGCCATTCCGGTACTCTTGTGCATTCTACCCCCGGGGCGAATAATAGTATGCCCTAGTTCACCAGCAAAACCATCATGACCCACTACTATTTTTCCATCTATCACAATGCCGCTGCCCACACCTGTGCCCAGGGTAATGGT
>JBKJSJ010000187.1:0-5508 GCA_046595965.1 Ferruginibacter sp. | reverse complement strand
ACTGTTTTTGCCGGTTGCTCTTTCTTCTATTTCTATTTCGGGAATGGTTCTTATAATATCTACCAGTTTTTTAAATCCATAATTACGTGGATCGAAAGACGGTTCTTTTTTTATGATATGATTGCCCAGCGTACTTAGGAAAACCCACTCATCATCTTCAGTAAGATCATTAATGCTGTTGATAATTAATTTTTTTTGAGACAGGTTTACGGATGAATGGTCGGGTTGTTTTTTTGCTGATTTTTTAGGACTGCTTTTTACAGGTGTTTCTTCCCTGGTTTCCCTGTGCAGAATTTCTATAAAAATAAATTTATTGCAGGCGGCAATAAATGCAGCCGGCGTTTTTTTCTCACCAATGCCAAAAACTTTTTTGCCGGCTTCCCGCAGGCGGGTGGCCAGGCGGGTAAAATCGCTGTCGCTGCTTACAATGCAAAAACCATCTACCTGGCCTGTGTATAAAATATCCATGGCATCTATGATGAGTGCAGAGTCGCTGGAATTTTTTCCGCTGGTATAACTGTATTGCTGAATGGGCGTAATGGCATTTTCCAGCAACACGGTTTTCCATCCGCTAAGGGTGGGTTTGGTCCAGTCCCCATAAATTCTTTTAAATGTGGGGATGCCATATTTGGCTATTTCTTCCAGCATACCTTTTATGTTAGAGTAGGGCACATTGTCTGCATCTATCAGCACAGCCAGTTTTAATTCTTTATTTAGTTCCATACAAATTTTTGTAGGGGGTAAGATACAGTAATCAGGCGAGTCTTGCAATCCTTATAATGCAAAAGTAAATTCTGCCAGTGATGGCTAAACGAAGTCGTTTTAAAGTTTCCCTTCGCATTCCATTACCCTGCTTTGTCCTAAGCTTTTCTAAGTAAGGCCATCATCTCTTTATTTACAACGTTTAAGAATTCCAGTTTTATTTTGTGGCTGAACATTGCATTTGGGTAGTAAGCTCTTTGATGATTCCGGTGCCCGGTTCTCCTTTTAAATTTAATCCTATCTCAAAACGGTTTTTGGCGGCAGGTTGCAGGCAACCAAATTATTTTTTTCGCCGAAGGCTTACATAAGTGTTTTTGGGATACACTTCAATTTAGTTGCCAAATTTCAGAATTTCGGCCAGCAGTTTATCATAAACCGGTTTTAAGTTTTCTTTTCCTGCGTATTAGTTTGCGGCCAAAAAAAATTTGCATCAAACAACATTTCACTCCAGTGTATCTTGAAAATGTAATAACAAAATAACAGGGCATTAAAAATTTGTTTTAATTTTAAGTTATGACACTAATAGTAACGCCAAAGAATAAAAAAGAAGAAGCTGTACTTAAAGCCTTTCTTACCAGCCTCCAAATTGACTTCCATTCAGAAAAAGAAGAAGATAAAGCCCTTTACAAGGCAATGTTGGAAGGAAAAAAATCGGGTTATTTAAGCGAAACTGAAAAGAATGCTTTCCTGAAAAAATTAAAACAGGGAAAGTGAAGATTGAAGTAACCCGTTATTTTGAAAAAGATACCAAAAAATTACCAGCAGAGATTAAGATTCTTTTGGCTAAGCGGATTGAATTAATAATGAAGGCTGAGAATATCATTGAACTCTTATCTTGTAAAAAGATGACCGGCTTTAAAAATGCTTACAGAATGAGATTAGGCGTTTATCGAATCGGATTTATTCACAAGGTTAATACTGTTGAATTGGTTAGAGTCTTAAGCAGGAAAGATATTTATAGATTCTTTCCTTAAAATCTTTAGGAATTTATCCTTGCATATACATCCAGGTTTATAAACCTTCCTTCTTTCATTTCACAACCTTTCATTGTTCCCTCATAAGTGAAACCCAGTTTTTTTAAAACAGCAATGCTTGCCGTGTTATCCTCTTCTACTTCTGCAGCAATGCGGTGCAGGTTCATTTCAGTAAACCCATATTCAAATACTTTGGCCATAGCTTCGGGTACAATACCCTGTCCCCAATACTCCGGAAAAATCCAGTAGCCGGTTTCAGCTTTGCGGTGTTCTTTTTTCCAAAAGTTTAGGGTGCATACACCGTAAAAAATTTGGTTATCCAATGAGCTGATAGCCCAGCAACGGCCTGTATCATTTTTAATCATATTGGCATACCAGTCCATTTGTTCCTGTGTGGCATGCAAGGTTAAAAAAGAAACGCCAAAATGTTTAATCACATCGGGTTGGCTTAATCCTTTGTGAATAGGATGAATATCCTCCGGCAGTATCTGCCTCAGCAATAAACGGGCGGTATGCAAAACCGGAAAAGGGTTTTGATTACGCTGAATATTTAATAACAGATCGCTATAAGACACTGCTACAAAATCTGTGGGCTGCACAGCAAATAATGCTGCATAATAATCGCATTGCTCTTGAATTTTTTGCAAACCCAATTCCCCGGTTTCATCAATGGCTTCTACCTCTATAAATTTACCCAGGCCCTCTACTTCATCAAAATGAAACTTTACATTCTCTATAAAATAAATGCGGCGTTTTTTTGCTACCACTACTTTTATGCCGTGCAGTTTTATTAATATTTCTTTTAAGGAAAAATCAGGGGAGTGTTTATGCAGCAATACCTGCGATTGTTTGCTGGCAGCATCATTGGGCCTGCTGTACCATATCAAAGCATTTTCTATTTTTCCTTCTCTTAATTTTAGCCGTCCATCAGTCACATTAAAATAAGTATCTACCTGCATGTCTTCTCCCTTAAAAACGGGCTGCAAAGATTGCAGCAGTGCTTCTGTTTTTTCAGGGTCAGTTACCTTTGCTTTAAATTCTATAATATTAATAGGCATAAAAAAATTATTGAGGCATTAAAGTTAATGGCTGCATTTGTAATACCATCTTTATTTATAAATACCCCAAAGCCCGCCTGACCGGACGAACAGAGATTACAGGTAAATATTAGATGGTATTATACCGCCAGAAAACAGAGTGTACTATTTATTAATAAAGTGGGTATAAGCATAAAAAAACAAGATGTTTTTTATAAAGGAATTTTTATTTATGCAGGGTTATATCTAAATAAAAGCCGCCCGGCAAGGGGCGGCTTTAAAAAAATTTTTTTAAAAATTATCTCACCAGTTTTAATTCGTTGATGATATTTTTAGCCCCACCCAATTTATCAATGCACCAAAGTACATATCGGATGTCAACATTAATGGTTCGGTTCAGGTCTTTGTCAAAAGCAATTTTATGGCTCAGTGCCTCGTAGTTGCCGTCAAAAGCCAGGCCTATCAGGTTGCCACTTCCATCTATTACAGGGCTGCCACTGTTGCCGCCGGTAATATCGTTGGTAGTAATAAAACCTATTACCAGGTCTTTGCGGCTTTTATCTAAGTACTGGCCAAAATCTTTTTTCTTTAGTAATTCAATTTGTTTGGCAGGCAGATCATATTCATAATCGCCCGCTATATATTTTTCTAAAATTCCTTTGCTGGTGGTTATGTAATCGTATTGCACCGCATCCCTGGGCTTGTAACTTTTGACATTACCATAACTTACCCGCATGCTAAAATTTGCATCGGGATACATTTTGTTTACCGCAGCAGGATTCATGAGCATAATCCCTTTCATATAACTACGCCCCAGCTCATTATTCTTATTATTAAACACTGTAAACAGCGAAGCGTATTTGCTGTTGTAATTTTTTACAAATGTGCCACCAAAGTCAAATGCCGGATCCGACTGGAGTGAATTGGCATCTGGATTGGCAATAAATGCAGCCCATTTAGCATCATCCAGAATCATGGTATTGGCAAATACATCTGCGGCCCATTTTTTATAGGTAGCATCATCGTTCAACGGGCCATAAGCAGCTTTTAGTTTTTCATAAAAACCAATGGGATGCTGGCTCTTGTCAACCTCATTGTAAAACATCTGTGCTACGCCAGCCAGTATTTTTACATCACTGGGTTTGTCTTCGTCTTCTAAAAAAACTTTGCGCTGGTTATCAGCAGCAGTGGCAGCTTTTGCTACATCGGCCGACGTTGTGCCTTCTTTTACCATGGCAGCTTCCAGCCCCATGAGCGATGCTGCAAAGGCAGCCAGGGGAGATCCAAAAATTCCTTCACGGATATATTGACGGTGCTTGCTGTAAGGAGTCCAGGCAATATAATTTTTTTCATATTCTGACAATATATTTTCATACTCGGGTTTGCCTTTGGCCCAGGCAGCAAACTTTTGTTCATAAGCCTGTTTGGCTTCGTATGTTTTAAATTTTAAAAGTTGTTTGGTTTCGCCATCAAAAAATTTCCAGTAGTTGGCAACGCTTGCATAATTAGAAGCCAGCTTTAATTTTACTGCCGGATCTTTTATCATTTCGGCATACATATCTTTTAAACGCATATCTCTTAACCCCACCAAAGAAGGATTATCAATTTCGTTTTTTAATTTAATACCATAACTGGTTTCGTATCTGTTGGTACCACCGGGATAACCATAAATCATTGCATAATCGCCATCTTTAATTCCTTTAATGCTCACTGGCAAAAAATATTTTGGTTTCAATGGCGTATTGTCTTTACTGTAATCTGCGGGCTTGCCATTTTTATCTGCATATATTCTAAAAACAGAAAAGTCGCCAGTGTGGCGTGGCCACTCCCAGTTATCGGTATCACCGCCAAACTTGCCTATACTTTCCGGAGGTGCACCCACCAGGCGGATGTCCCTGTAGGTTTGATATACATACATGATGTACTGGTTATCTTTAAACATGCTGTAAATTCTGCCGGCTTTGGCGTTGTCTTTATCAGCTACTTTATCGGTAATGCTTTTATAAACTTCCGGTATTTTTTTTACACGGTCGGCCCAGGCCAGGCCTTTTAGTCCTTCTTCTACTTCTTTGGTTACGTCTATAATTTTATCCAGGAACTGCACGCTGAGTTCACTTTTTATTTCCTGGTCTTTATTGTAGGCATAAAATCCATCCTGCAGGTAATTGTTCTTTACGCTGCTGGCGTTTGCTATAGCATCGTAGCCACAATGGTGGTTGGTAAAAACAAGTCCCTGGCTGCTTACAACTTCGCCGGTGCAGCCACCGCCAAAAATAAGTATGGCATCTTTTATAGAAGATTTATTAATGGAGTACAATTGCTCTTTGGTTAATTTCAATCCTTTTTTTACCATGTCATTGTACACCTGCTGACCCAGCAGCATGGGTAACCACATGCCTTCATCGGCACGGGCTTTAAAGAGGCTTGCAACAAGCACAAGCGAAACAAATAATTTTTTCATATTACAATCGATTTTTTTGTAAGGGCAAACCTACTTAATTTTTTTTGGGAAAAGCTTTTCCTTTAGCCAATAAAAAAATGCACAACTGCTGAATTTTCAGCAGTGTGCATTTAATAGAGATATTGAAAAAAAACTTTAAAGGGCTGTACCCAGCAGGTTTCTTAAAACAAGGTTATCGTCCTGAAAAGTGGTGCAGCTTAGGGTGGTACCATATATCCACTCACCCTGCGGAACATAAAGGCTATTGCCCATTACTACGCCCATTTTGTAACTG
>JBKJSJ010000074.1:0-5303 GCA_046595965.1 Ferruginibacter sp. | reverse complement strand
CCAATAGTAAGCGTTTTCAATTTATCGTTCCAGTAAAATGGTATGTTACTGTATGCGCCTTTTTCATAACCGTAATTTTCATTTTCATCTTCGTAAAGATTAAATGAACCATTATCTCCGGTGTAAATGCGGAGTTCAATTGGGTCGGCAGGTTTTTCTGCAGCGTATTGTAAATCGGGCCCAAGCGGAATGATGGCGCCTGCCCTGATGTAAAGCGGCATAATATCCAAAGGCGCTGGTGCCATGATAGTTTGTCCGCCGGGTAAAAACCGACCGGTCCAGAAATCGTACCAGCCCTTACCTTTTGGTAAATACATCTGCCTGCTTATTGCACCCGGACCGGTAACAGGGTTTACCAGAAAAGACGGCCCGAACATGAACTGGTCTTTAATATCCCATGTATTCTTGTCTGTAGGAAAATCCATAACCAAAGCCCTCATCATGGTATAATCACTATGGTTTACCATACCATTAAGTGTATAGATGTAAGGTATCAGTCTGTAGCGAAGCTGGTCAAACTTTAACTGAGTTTGATAATTGATGTCATTCTCATCGCCAAAGAACCATATCTCCCTTGGAGTGCTGGAGCCATGTACCCTGAACACCGGGCAGAAGGCACCGAACTGGTACCAGCGGGTGAATAGTTCACGGTAGGCCTTATTCTGATTTCCGCCGGTATATTTTACCCAAAAGCCGCCTATATCCGTTGTCCAGTAAGGCATTCCCGACATTGCAAGACCTAAGCCGGCAGGTATAGATGCTTTGAGAACGCCCCACTCCCCGGAAATATCTCCTGACCAGATGATGGATGCATTTTTTTGCTCGCCGGCAAAGGCAGACCGGGTGAGAATAGCGACTCTCCTTGACGGGTCTGTTGCCCGTTGCCCTTCATAAACACCCTTTGTGTGCATGAGGGGATAAGCGTTCAGGTTAAATAATCCTGGTCCATTGAAAGTCGGATTCATGTAGCGGCCCATCAATTCCGGTGTAGGACCAAAGTCCGGTATCTCTGGTTCTGAAGCATCCAGCCACCAGCCATCAACACCTTTACTAAAAAAATGCTGATTGATCTGTTTCCAATACATCTTCCTGGCGTCAGGATTAAAAGCATCATAATAGGTGTAATGATTTTTTAGAAAATCCCTGACAGAATCTTTTAATAATTGCTGATAAAGAAATCCTTGATTATTTAATTCGGTAAAAGTGCTGGAATTAGGATAAAATTTACCCCAGATGGAAATCACCATTTTTGCATGCAGGTCCTTATGCAAAATATCCATCATTCTTTTTGGATCAGGAAACCGGCTGGAATCAAAAATGTGAGAACCCCATTTATTTTCTGGCCAATACTGCCAGTCCTGCACAATAACATCTAACGGCACTTTCCTGTTGCGGAACTCTTTAACTGTACTCAGCAATTCCTCCTGGCTTTTATAACGCTCCCGGCTTTGCCAAAAACCAAGGGCCCATTTGGGCAACATCGTTGCTTTGCCGGTAAGAGTACGGTAGCCGGAAATAATTTCATCCATGCTTTTCCCCGCTGTTATAAAATAATTTATTTCATCGGCTGCCTGAGACCATAATGAAATATTTTCTTTATCATCCTGTGGTGTGCGCCACTTAAGATTGAAAGAATTACCACGGTTATACCTGCTCCATTCCACCACAATTTTATATTTCTTTCCTTTTACGAGATTTATTTTACCCATATCCCGGGCATTTGCATAAGGCGCCCAATTATCAATAATCAAACTATCATTTACCCAACATCTAAAGGTTCCATCTGCATAACTGTAAAAACAATATTCTCCCGTTTTATCGGCTAATAATGAACCCGCAAACTGGGCAGCATACACCATTGTGTCTTTTTTGCTGATACTAATGGAATCAATGGAGGATTTATTACCGGTAAATAATTCTTTAAATGCACTATCCTTATACAACTTCATGGACACGCCGCCCTGCATGCCGCTGTTATCAAACATTTGTGCAGAAGGGATAACACGAATTGAATCCGGCTGACCAAATTTTGTATACGATAAATTATTCCATAATAAACCATAGCCATTTGTTGATACAAAAAAAGGAACAAATACTTCCATATTATGCTGAAAAAAATCCATGTCGTATCCTTTGATATCCAACAACCCATCCTGGTGCTGGCCTAAGCCATAAATGGCTTCTCCTGCGGTAGCCTGGAATTGCTGAGAGATGTTATTTGTTTTAAATCCGTCAACCGAGGCAGGCGTAACCGTTCTGGACTTTCCATCTTCTTCTTTCAAAAGCAATTTTCCCTTATTATCATAAAAGGCAACAACACCAGTAACCCGGTTAACTACTGCTCTTAACCTGGAGGTTGAGATCATGACTTCATTGGCAACATCTTTTACTTTAAATGGAATGTCGAGCTTTTTTTTATTCTCAATAAATAAACTTTTTTTGGTGGAAAAATTATCTGCTATTGTATACTTCACTTGCATAATGGCGGTGTTTACAACGCTGATGCAGAGTTTTGCTTTGCCAATATTGAAGGTTAAACTATTTCCACTTTTAGTATAAGTAATTGGTTGCTGGCAAAAGCATGCGTGCGATAATAAAACAAACAATGTAATGATGCTGGCAGGAAAAAGAAATTTTAATGGACGCATGGCTTTGGTTGGTTTTATATGATTTATATAATTGAATTTGAAATTGTACTCATTTATTTTTTCAACAATTCAGCATAAAAAGGAAATAGTTGGTCTGCCATTGCCTTGTGATCATTTAGATCGGGATGTGTGCCGCAGCCACCCGGCTTCATTGGTTTAAATTCGAAAATGGCTACTGTATGCTGACTAATGAAATGGGTTTGAACGTTTTTCAGGCAATCGAGTAGCACTTTATTATTTGCAGCCGATACCATCGGACTGGTAAGCAAGGCAAGTTTAGCATTTGGATAATGTGAGAAAATTTCGTTTACAAAATCAATGTATTTGTTGGTAAACTTCTCAGCATCGAAAGGCTTGCGTGGTTTCTTTCCGTCTCCGTTAGAAAGATCATTAGTGCCCAAACAAATGCTAACCAGGTCCGGCATTTTATTGTTTGAAAAATTAAATGGTTTCGTCTTATCTCCATTGAGATTAGCCGTGGCATATACATCACCCATCACTGGGGCGGTATCCTCATCATTCCAGTTGCGGTATATACCCATGCCTGAAACTGTACTAAGTATATACCCGGCGTTTAATTTTCTCGCTACCAGTGGACCATAAGCCAGGTATGCATTGTGCTGATCATACCATTCACCCGTTCCGCAAGGAATTTCTTTGGTATCAGCACCAAAGCCGCAGGTAATAGAGTTGCCTATAAATTCGATGGATGCATTGGCTTTTATTTTTGCAGCAGCAATGTGATTGGATTCAACGCCATAAAAAAGTATGGCCCCATTGCTGGCTTCAGTAGCTTTATAAATTCCAACCAAATTGTTTTTATTTTTTGGGAGCGAGAACGAAATGCGATTTACAGAATCTCTCTGTACTTTAAAACGACCATAGTAATTTCGATTTACTTCAACAACTACATAGCTATGTGTTTCGCCTTTAGCCCCAATCAAAACCGTAATGGAATCACTTTTTGCTTTAAATAGAACATGAGCCGCAGAGCTGATGAGGGCTTCGGTACTGTCATTCAACTTTTCGGTTCTGCCTGAAAAAGAAAATTCTTTTGCTGCACCGTCATAGGCATTATGCTTACTTACCGGCTTAGTGGCGCATGAGTATAAAAAGCATAAGGTTACAACCCAACATAACTTATTTCTCATTCTCGTGTTATTTATTTGCATGAAACGATGTACTTAATGTTTACCTGGCCAGTTCCAATCTATCAAATCACTACTCCACGCAATTCCAATCGAAGCATTTTTATCAAAGTCACCTTCTTCTTCTGTTAGTGGGCCAGAGCCATGAAAGAACATCAAATAGTTACCATAGTTTGAGTTTTTTCTTAAATCCACAACCGTACCTGCGGTAATTCTGCCTTTAGCCCATGACCAATCTTTTTGGCCTAAGGTTACCAGGTTTCCAAAGTCTTCCCACTGTTTCAGATCTTTTGATTTTTTTATCGCAATGCCATTCTTGGGTGAATGGAAAAGGATGTACTCATTTTTTTCTTTTAACACACATACATTTTCTCCGGATTCGGTATGTCCTGTATATTTCCAGCTTTTAAAGTCATAGGTGCAGCTCATGCTTACGCCATTTTGTTTGTAAAAGCACCACCATTTCCCTTTCTCGTCTTTGTCTTCCAGCAGGTAAGGGTCAATCATTCTTCCCATTTCCTTTTGCAATACGTCATTTCCTTTTACACGAAGTAACTCCGGCGAGCCCCATGTTTTAAGATTTTTGCTCCTCATAATGTAAAGCCGGGCATCGCCTGTACCAAATTTGGGCATATCCTTAATAAGGTAATTGGGGCGGGGGTAGGTTTGCAAACAAAGTATCCATTCGTTTTTATACCGGATAACATTTCCCGGGCTGGAGTAATCCAGGTTTTGGTCACGAGCCGTCAGGATTTTTTTATCACTCCAATTCCTTAAATCTTTACTGGTGCTCATGGCTGTGTAAGAATACACCTTGCCATCCGCTTCGCTTTTTACCATGGTAAAAAACAGGTAAAATATTTTCTGGTGATAAAGCACAGCGGGATCCCTGTAAGCGACAGAATCGTTGCCTTTAAAAATTATTGGAGAACTTAATGATGCTAATTTATTTTGTTGAGCATACAGCGCTGTCGAAAATAAAAGAAAGAACAATATTATTCCGCTGGAAATAAAAAGGTTTTTTATGCTCGTAATTAGTTTCAAATTATAAATTTTAAAGAATTTCACTCACTGATGTTGCCTGGTCATCTAATTTCGCATCAGTCGTTTTATAGAATATGATTTGCTTCTTACCCGGATCGGGTAGTTTTATTTCTTGCATAGTCAAATCCTTCACATCATCAAAAATAAATGCGGGTCTAAAATCTTCGTTTGCAAGCTTCAATTTAATGTTCTTGAAAGTGATGCCCCGGGCATGTCTTACATAAAACCCCCAGGCCGGTAATTCACCAAACATACTGAACTCGGGATAACTTTTTTCATACTCTGGTACCTGATGCAACCGGCTCAAGGGCACGTAAGCCATGCCTTTGGACGCTCTTCCGGGATAGGAGATTTCAATATTTTCCAAAACAACATTTTCAATTTCGTAGCCGGGAATACCTACGATTGATGCAGGAAATGGGTTATGAAAGAAATCAACTTCAGGGCCACGCATATCATAATT
>JBKJSJ010000400.1:0-5659 GCA_046595965.1 Ferruginibacter sp. | reverse complement strand
AAGACTGGGTGCGCATCATTTTGTAAACAGCCGCAATGCAGAAAAAATGAAATCGCTGGCCGGTCATTTTGATTTTATTTTAAACACCGTATCTGCACCAAACGATTATAATGCATTACTGGGGTTGCTACATACCAATGGTAGCATGGTTTTGGTGGGCGCACCGCCTGAGCCCTCTGCTATTAGTGGTTTTTCTCTTATCATGGGCAGACGCACATTGGCGGGTTCTCTCATTGGCGGCATAAAAGAAACACAGGAAATGCTTGATTTTTGCGGAGAGCATAATATAACAAGTGATGTAGAAATGATTTCTATTGATGAGATTAATGAAGCCTACGAACGCATCCTTAAAGCAGATGTAAAATACAGGTTTGTGATAGATATGAGTAGTTTAAAGGATAATGGATAATATGAAATAGTTAATGGGGAAATATCGAATGGATTATAGTTGTACCCTTATCCTAAGAATGTAAAAATTCATCTGTACATCGTTTTTGAAACTTCTAAAAAACTTTCTTATTTAAACAAAATCCCCTTATTTTTGCAACCCCGAAAGGGATTTTGCAGACATGCAGGATGGTGTGATAGCTCAGTTGGTAGAGCAATGGACTGAAAATCCATGTGTCGCCGGTTCAACCCCGGCTCGCACCACAGCTTTAAAAAAACCTTGGCAGAGATGCCGGGGTTTTTGTTTTTAAGAAATTTAATGTAATGAAAGTCCATTTGCCGCTGCGCATTTTTAAAAAAAAATTGTAGAAATACTGGCTTTGTTTTCAGTTATGAAAATTATATTCAGAAAAAGTATTAATTAAAAATTTACCCCTGCCAGTTCTTTTCCTAATTGTTGCACTCCGTTTAATATTCTTTTCTTTTGTGTGAGCGATGGTTTTTGGTTTTTTCATCTCTTTGTTGTTTTAATTTGAACCAGGATAATTCCTTTTCAAAACGGCACATTCCCATCTTCCACCACGCCCATGCTTATCAGTTTCATCAGGACGCCATTTTCGCCCCGGCTTATTTGTTTGGCAATTTGTTTAATTGTGCTGCCATTTTTATAAAGTTGAACTATTTTATTTTCTTCATCGCTGGTCCATTTTTTTCCATGGTTACCTTGTTTGGCAGCACCGCTGTACATATCTTTTTTATTAGATGCCTTGCTGTACAAATCCCAATCATCTGCATAATTGTTTCGCTGGTATTTTTTTGATGTGGTATTAATTTGTTGCTGCTCATGAGCCAGTTCAATACTCTGCAGCGGGTTTATCTCTGCCGGAATTTTTAATTTATTTTTTGCTCTTGTGGCTGCTACATATAAAATATTTATTTCTTCGGCGAGGCGGTTTTTATCTGCATCACTAATATTATCGCCACCAAACTGGGAGATGTATTTTTTTAATTTTTCAGGATTAATAAAATCATTCAGCAGCGTTACCTCATCGTACTCCATACCCTTGCAGCGGTGTACGGTACTAAAAATCATATCAGCTTCTTCTTTGGTTGTGGTATGGTTGGTTTTTAATTCGTTGATGAGGGTGGGTAATTTATTGCCAAACTCTTTTACCACTTCCACAATCATGCCCAGGCTGTTGTCTTCTGTTTTTTCAATATAGTCTTCCAGCTCTTTCAATGTTTTCATGCTTGCAATAAGCTTGTCTTTTATTTTTTCTGTTTTGCCATTGTATAAATTTAAAACATCGTACAGCGAAGCACCTTCATCTGCAAATGTGTAACTGTTAATGTTGCCTTCAAAAAAAATAGTTTTTATTTCGCCATGCTGCCATTGCGCAATGGCGTTTAATAACAAACCCAGGTTGGTGCGGCCCAGGGTAGCTTTTGTAAGTGCTGCTGCAGTAGGCGTTCCGGCACCAATGAGTTTTACTGCCGGGGGTTGTTTCAAATCTTTTTTCCAGCCCAGAATTTTATTGGCTATCAAAGCCACTTCATCATCAAACCTAAAACTATGGCTCAGGTGATAAACAGGAAAGTTTACCTGCTGCAGGCTGTTGATGGCATAACGCCAGCCATAAATCTGCTGGTGCATATCGCCCACAATTATTTTAATGGCCGTTTGTTTTAAAAACACATCCAGCATGGCAGCACTGGCATCCTGCCCTTCATCAAACAAAATATAATCGTAGGGTAATATAGGATTGCTCAGTTGAAATTTCTTTAAATAAAAATCATGCGTTACTTCTATTTCGGCCTTATCCATTTTGGCCAATGCGGCACGGGTGTACTGTTCTATAACTTTGTAAAAATTAGTAACAAATGTTTTTGCTTTGGCATCTGTTATTACTGCGGCATAATTTATTCCGGTCACTTTACCTGCTTTGCTGTTGCAGAAATAACTAATAAATTTATTTACATGGCTTGCAATAATATAATCGGTATGCCGCTCGCCGGTGTTTATGTTCAGCAATTCACAAAGCTCATAACTTTTATATCCCTGAACCAGTTTGTAATGGCTGTGTTTAACGATATGATCAAAAGCCAGTGAGTGAGCGGTTTCTACTTTTACATTGCTCACGCCCGCTGCTGCAAATTTTTGAATGGCTTCTGTTTTTACTGTTTTATTAAATGCCAGGTATAATATTTTACTGCCGGCAGGGCGTGTTTTTGCATACTCGATCAATGTGGTGGTTTTGCCGCTTCCTGCCACAGCATTAATTACCAGGTTGTGGTTGGTGGTTAAAACTGCGGCTTGTTCCGGGGTGAGTTGCATGGGGTAAAATTGATAAAAAATTTTAATAGTTGAAACAACTTTTATCTTTCAATAGGTGAGGGAGCTAAAGTAAAAGCATTTTGTTTTAGAAAAATTCTGACTTCCGGCTGATGAAAAATATTTTAACCTGCATCTTTTATTTTAACCTTGTAAGGTTTTGTAAAATTGAAAATCTGCATGGATGCTAAAGAATTTCTCTTTAACAAAATCTTACCTAAGCTCCATTAATCTTTCACTAAAAAAAACTTTCTCATTCTTGCGAACGGCTAAAAACCCCGGTTCCAACTATATTATGAAAAAGCAACTTTTATTTCTTCTCCTCACCGTTTTATCGGTTGCTGCTTGGGCACAACCTGCTGCAAAATTTGGCGTACGTGCCGGTGTAACTTATGCTGGAATGCGGGGCGATGCTGTGAGCAGCCTGAATGGTTTACTCGATTTTGCCAATGGCATGATTACCACACATGACCGCACCGGATTTTTTGCGGGCACTTATGCCACTGTGCCCTTGGGTGGAGGCATTTCGGTGGAACCCGGTTTATACTACGCCGAAAAAGGTTATGAACTGAGAGGTGATTTAACGGTGAAAGGGCTTGATTTTTTAGGAGCTTCTGCTAAAGCACAATTGCAACAACAGTACATTGATATGCCTGTTTTGCTTAAAGCAGATTTAGGTGGCGGGCTGCAGCTATTTGCCGGCCCACAGTTTTCTTATTTAGCCAAATCTAATTTAAAAACCACCGCCGGCATACTGGGCATAAATCTTTTAAATAAAACTATGGATGCTACCAGTCAGTTTAACCGATGGGATATGGGCATAAGTGCCGGGCTGGGTTACAAGTTGAAAAATGGCGTAAACATTACCGCTGCTTATGATTACGGACTTTCTAAAGTAGATGCCAATAAAAATGTAAACGGATACAACCGTGCATTTAAAGTAGGCCTCGGTTTTAGTTTTTAAAATAAAAAATATTTGTCCCTCCAGTAAATGGCCTGGTTACTTCGGTAGCCGGGCTTTATTAAACTCCTGAACCTCTATGCAGGAAAAGCCAGAACCAAAAAGGTTTAGAAGTTTGGAGGTTTAGTGGTTTAGTTTGGGGATTTTAAATTTTGAACTCTTGCCGTTTTTGTTAGGATTTGAGTTGTTACGTACTAAACCCCTAAACTCCTAAACCCTTCAATAAAATCTTATATTGCAAACTAATTTCAATGCATGAGAGTTATTATCCTGTTAATGGCTGCATTAACCTTTGGTTATGCACAAGGCCAATCTATAAAAGAAAAACTGCAACTGGCCACTACCCAGTTATTAAGTATTGAGCAACAACGGCTGCTGATCAATGAAAAAATTGAGACACTAAAGCTGGAAAGAATTCAACAATCTTTAGATGAAATAGGTTTACCAGCCAGGCAGCCAGGCGATGAACTTGTGCGCCATGCCGCATACACTTTGGCTTATGCCGAAAAATTTGAGCAGGCAAGATGGGTGGCCCACATTATTCCGCAGGATGTAACAATGGGTACCGTTTTTCGTACCAATGATTTTAGACCCGACGAAAAAGTAAGCACCGGCAGTGCAACAGAGGCAGATTATTTTCTAAAAAAATTAAAGGCAGACAGTGCCTGGGATTATGATGGCTTTGGTTACGACCGTGGTCACCTGGCACCTTCAGCAGATTTTAGGTGGAGCAAAACGGCACTATCGGAATCTTATTATTATTCTAACATGTCGCCACAACTGGCAGACTTTAACCGTGGCGCCTGGGGCGACCTGGAAGATGCAATCCGTGGATATCTATATACCAATACAAATACAGAATTGTATGTAGTAACTGGACCGGTTTTAAAAGATGGACTGGCTGTTATAGAAAGAGGCATTCATAAAGTAACTATACCACAACAATATTTTAAAGTGGTGCTTGATCTAACCAATAAAAAAGCCATTGGTTTTTTAATGCCTAATGAAGCTATCACAAAACCATTAAAAAGTTTTGCTGTATCCATCAATAGCATTGAAGCACTCACGGGCCTTAATTTTTTTAATAAACTACCTGAAGCTTTGCAGGAGCAATTAGAAAGTCAGACTGATGCATTGGCATGGCTGCCCAAAAACAATGCTGCCGATGTGGAAGTAATGGACCAGGAAAAAATGCCCCGCAATCATTTTAATACTACCATGGCCAAACAATGGATGGGCAACAATGATGAAATATATGTATGTGGTACGGTGGCAGGTGCCCGGCTTAGCAGGGCAGGTAATGTACTTATTAACCTGGATAAGCAATTTCCTAACCAGGTGTTTACCGTGTTTGTAAAAAAAGAAGACATCATTAACTTTAATTACGACCTCATAGAAATTTTAAAAAACAAAGCAATCTGTGTAAAAGGAAAAGTAATAGACCAGGGGGGCACGCCTACCATGTACATAAAAAGCCAGAACGATCTGCAGGTGCAGAAATAAGTTGTTGTTTACTTTCAGTAAATTTATTTTTATAATTAAAACCTTTCAGAAGAAGGGTTTTTTTATGCGCTGTTATCACCCCAAATAAATTAAGTGTTTTTCCTCTTGCAGATTTTAAATATTTATTGTTTCTTGTGTCATCCAACCTATCCGTATAAATTACCAAAACATCTTCCTTCATCAGCAAAAGTTATCCCACTTACTTCAGCAAACACGTTTCATTTTTTTTTTAATGAAAACAAATTTGTATGCGATTTAAAAATACCCAGGGGCCATTAAAAGTTTTTGTTGTGGCAGGTACACAAACTGTTTTGTTTTCGCTGGAAATTGCAAAAACAAAAATACAGGGTAAAAACCTGATTGGTTTTTCTTTTGAGCGAAAAGATAAAAACGGTGCAGTAAAAAAACTAAATGGTAGTAAACGTTTTCTTTCATTAAAAGGAACAGCTAAAGAAAAACTTTCGCTGGTGCAAAGT
>JBKJSJ010000012.1:0-2598 GCA_046595965.1 Ferruginibacter sp. | reverse complement strand
TTTGATTCTTAATTTCTATTTCATCGCACAAATACACAGGGCAATCATATTAGGATTGCCTCATATGCTACACTTGCATATATAAACCTGTTATTTATTTTAGTTTAAAGGTTCGTTGCACGGAAGCAAATACATTTGCAGATTGTGTCTTTAATGAGAAAATATTTTTAACACCTATTTCAAGATTGTAAAACTTTACATTTTTTTATACATTTACCCCTACTGCATGCCTTCATAATTTCAATATTAATCTTTATCTTCAAGCATCAAAAATACGATGCCGGTGCCGACACTTTGCAAATCATATAATGAGTAGTTATGAAAAAGTTTTTATCCATTGTTGCAGTTGGCTTTTTAATGCTTCCTGCCATGGCCCAAAAATTAGTTAAAATCTCCCTACAAAATGATGGTCATTTTGACCGGGCAAGTTTTGACCTGGGAGAAGCTGTGGTATTACACCTTTCCAAAGACGGGAAGATAACCAAATGGGGCGTGGATATTTATACGGGCAGAGATGATAACTATAACGACAGGCTGGATGAATATACCGGCAAAACCGGATATTATGCAGCTACAGATGATTCTGCATTCAGGGGAAAAATAAAATTCATTGGCAGAACCTATCTTACCTATTATTCCTCTTATGAAAACAGTTTGCTGCAGGGCAAAATAAAAAGTATCGGCAATATTAATATTGATTACTACCAGGCTTATGAAAATGAAGCTTACCGTGGTTTTATTAAAAATGCGGGGCCGCTTTTATTTACCTGGTACAGCAGTATGGACAATGAAGGCATGCGTGGAAAATTAAAAAGCATGGGGCCCACTTCTCTCACCTACTATAGTTCTTTTGATGATAAAGCATTTAAGGGAAGAATAAAATCTATTGACAGGGCTACTTATTCATATTATTCTTCTTTTGACAGGCCAGAATACAGGGGCGGTCTTAAATCCGGTGCTCAGTCTATAAATGCAAACGGTGTAAAATATTTTATACGCTGGTAAAATATTTTGTAAAGTTCTATTTGTAAAAATTTCTTTTCTAAGGTAGAATCCGGTTGATGTTTAAAATAAATATTTTAAATTAATGCTACATGCTCATTAATATTTACACTCGTGTGTTATTAAATGCAGGCCCAATAGCTTCTATTACATCTGATGCCAGCAGGCTTTCCAGGCTTTGATTTTTTACCGCTATATCTGCTGCAAGGCCATGTAGGTATACTGCTATTTGTGCTGCATCGGAAGAATTGTATCCCTGTGCAAGCAGTGAAAGAATCATTCCACTGAGTACATCTCCCGAACCTCCTTTGGCAAGCCCTGCATTGCCCGTGCTATTCGTGTATGCGTTACCGCATACTGCTATCAGCGTACGATTATTTTTTAGTACAATTACCCATGGATGCTCAATTGATAATTGCAATGCTTTTTCCATTCTTTCATTATGGTTATTACTTTGCCCGAATAGCCTGTCAAATTCTGCGGGGTGTGGTGTAAGTACAGAACCTGTAGGAATGGCTGCCCAATAACTTTTATGCAGAGAAAGTAACGTGAGGGCATCCGCATCTAATAAAACGGGTTTGTTATACACTTCAAAAATATTTTTAAGCAACGTTAATCCATTTTCATCTACACCCATAGCAGGACCAATGCCGATGGCAGAAAATTTGTTGATGTCGCCACCTTCTTCTCTAAGCATGAGCATTGCTTCGGGTAATGCTGTTTGAAGTATAAATCTTTCAGCTTCGGGAACATTTACTGTGAGCAATCCTGCGCCGGTTCTAAGGCAAGCCCTTGCAGCTAAAACGGCTGCACCCATTTTACCTTTGCATCCAGCTACCAGCAAAGCATGTCCATGAGTGCCTTTATGAGAAGCAGCATTTCGGGGCTTTATGAGTGATGCTATTCTTTGCTGGTTTAAAAAAATACCGTTAATCGTTTGATGCTGCTCCATAAAATATCCGGCTTTAAAAATTGAATAAAATAGAAACTAATTTATTCTTTTGGTTTGTATTCAAATATTAAAACTGCATTTTCTTCCAGGCTTGCCTTGCTGCGCAGCTCGTAGCGTTTGTCCCCCGCAGTTACTACAATTAAGGCTGTATTAGGCGGAATACTGCCGAGGTTTTCAGCATACATTGTTATAGTATGTACCAGGGTATTTTCATCCAGTTCTATATTTAATTCAATTGCCTGTTCGCTCAGCCGCTGATGACTCAGTAATAGTTTGCCATTATAAAAAATAGAAACGGTATCGTTGTCAACCACAGCATTGTCATATACTTTAAGGGTTATCTTTTTTACATTTATTTCAAGCCTGCTTTGCTGCACCTGTTTACGCTGGTTCATTTTATTCAGCAGCAAAGCATCGGGCCTGGTAATTATGGATGCTGCAGGAGCAGGAGTTGTTTTAATTATTGTATCTGCTTTAGGCGTTGCTTTTGGCTTAGCAGCAGGAGAAACCCTATTTGGCGTAGCAGACTGGGGAGCAGCAGGAATATTTTTTTTAGGAACAACAGGCTTAACTTTTTTGGGTGCAGGAGGAAAACAAACCGGAAGTCCTCCCGCAAGTTTGGTTGGTCTGCCGGATATTTTTTT
>JBKJSJ010000348.1:0-2524 GCA_046595965.1 Ferruginibacter sp. | reverse complement strand
TTCCTTATTTTTTGGTTTTACTATGATTGTTTCCATATAATAAAATTACAATTAAAAATTACTGCACAGAAAGTTGTTTTTGTTTACTCAATGCAAAAAATAAAAAGAATAAACCCAGGGCAAAAAATACAATGAGTGCCAGCACAGAGTTGCGCATGCTACCCGTTAGTTCTTCAATATATCCAAAAGAAGATAGCCCGATTACAATGGCTACCTTTTCTGTAATGTCATAAAAACTAAAAAAAGAAGCCGTGTCTTTTGTTTCGGGCATTAGCTTAGAATAGGTAGAGCGGCTCAGGGATTGTATGCCTCCCATTACCAAACCTACGGCAATGGCCAATCCATAAAAATGATATTCCGTTTGCATCAGGTAACCGAAAATACAGACTGCTATCCAGAATACAACCACTATAATAAGTATCTGGAGATTGCCAAATCTTGCAGACAACCTCGATATAAAATAAGCGCCTACAATGGCCACCAACTGAATGAGTACAACAGTAATGATGAGTTTGGTAGAAGGAAGGTTGAGTACTTTGCTGCCAAAATTGGTAGCAGCCAGCATTACTGTTTGCACGCCCATGTTGTAGAAGAAAAAAGCAGTGAGAAATCTTTTCATCACCGGCATTTTCATCAGCTGCCAAAAAACTTTTTTCAGCTCCATAAAACCACCAGTGAAAAAATTTTTATCATTGCCGGTATCTTCGGCCGCAGCTTTGCTTTTTGGCAGCCTGGCAAAAGTAATCTGCGCAAATCCTACCCACCACAAACCCACCAGTAAAAAAGTAAGTCTTACGGCATCTCCTTCGTTTTTAAGAAAGGGGATTTTATCGTACAACAACACAAGTGCAAAACCAAATAACTGCATTAAAACACTACCCATGTATCCAAAAGAAAAACCTCTTGCACTAATACGGTCCCTATCTTTTACCGCAGCAATCTCCGGCAGGTAGGAGTTATAAAAAACAAGGCTTCCATAAAAACCAATGGCTGCAAGCATCATACAAATTATGCCAAATGAAAAATTTTCTTTGTTGAAAAAATACAGGCAACTACAGGCAATGGCCCCCATATAACAGAAAAATTGCATGAACCTTTTTTTACTTCCTTTGTAATCTGCAATAGAGGTAAGAATGGGCAGCGTAAAAGCCACCAGCATGTAAGCCGCAGCAAGGGCATAATTATACAAAGCTGTATTTACAAAATGCCGCCCCATAAAAGTTACTGTGCCATTAAAAGGCGCAGCCTTGGTCATTTCGGTATAATAAATGGGAAAAAAAGTGGTGGTAATAACCAGGTTGTAAACAGAATTGGCCCAGTCGTACATAGCCCATCCGTTTATTACTTTTTTGGAAGCGGTTTGCATGGTTTAATAAAATAAGCATTGAATATACTATTTTATTATAAGCCCAAAAATTTTAAGGCTTCAGGTAGCCGGTATAAATGAGGATGAGCAGCAAAATACCTACAATGATTCTGTAAATACCCCAAACCCTGAAACCATATTTTTTTAAAAAACTGATAAAGAATTTTATTGCTATCAGTGCCACAATAAATGCCACAACATTTCCAATGGCCAGGAGTTTTATTTCCTGCCCGGTAAAGCCGCCGGTACTGCTGTAATATTTTAATAATTTATAACCCGTGGCAGCAGCCATTGTAGGCACCGCCAGGAAAAAAGAAAACTCAGCCGCCAACGACTTCGTTAATTTTTGCTGCATACCACCAATAATAGAAGCGGCACTGCGGCTTACACCGGGCACCATAGCCAGGCACTGCCAAAAACCAATGGTAAAGGAATGTTTAAATGAAATGTCTTTTTCTTCCTGTATGCGGGGGTTCTTAAACATGTTATCTACAAACAACAGCACAATACCTCCCAGTAATAAAGCTATGGCTACAGTAGTGGTGCTTTCTAAAAGCGCATCTATTTTTTTGGAGAATAAAAATCCCAGCACAATAGCTGGTATTACGCCAATCATCAACTTTAAATAAAAATTAAAATTCTTAAAGTCGAAAAATTTTTTCCAGTACAATACAACCACCGCCAGTATGGCTCCCAGTTGTATGGCTACCGTAAACATTTTAGTAAAATCATTATCGGGTACATTCAACGCCTTGGAGGCAATAATCATGTGGCCTGTAGAGGATATGGGAATAAATTCTGTGAGTCCTTCTACTATGGCTATGATGATAGATTGGTAAGTAGTCATTTAATAGTTCTTTAAAATTTTTGTGGTTGATTATGTCAATAGTTCAATTAGAAAATAAATCCTGGGGTCAGTGTGCATTTGTATTCAACATGAAGACTAAAAAAAAACGCTGTATGATACAGCGCAAAACTTTTAAAAAATATTCTAATAAAGTTTTTTTTAATTGACATTACATACTCACCTTTTACGGTTTCTGTGATAGTTTATTTAATATTGATCTCCTTTGGTTTTTTCATAATAGCAATAATCTCAATTACAAAACCTACCACTATTAAAAAAGGTGCAATAGTAATACGGGTAGTGCTGTACAC
>JBKJSJ010000317.1:0-3499 GCA_046595965.1 Ferruginibacter sp. | reverse complement strand
CAGAAGCCCCATTATGAATAAAGGAATAATTTTTAGTACTAGAAGAATTGCCTGCAGCATCTGCCCTGCCAATAGAAACAAAATGAACCCCATCTGTGCTGTGTTCAATATCAAAGTCGTGACTATTTATTTCCTGCGAAGTTTGCCATTGCAAAAGATTGCCATTCCTGGTTGACTGTGCGTTAAAATAAACAAGTGTTACAGGAATAATGGAGTTGTAAGTAACTGTAAGTGTTGGCCTGTCTGCTGTAACAGGATTGGTTCTGGATGAAAATCTTTTTGCAGTTTGAAAGATTATTTCATCGCTGCGAAGCAACCAGCCATTATTACTCGCTGCACCGTTTACCCAGCCCTGCACATCTGCAACTGCCTGCACACTGCTCCAGGTATAAGGATTATTGCTATTTACAGAACTGGTAGCAGAAGCAGATGCCTGGTAATTTCCTCCTGCCGCCCACGAACTGGTGCAACCTCCCAAGCCATCAGCAAAACTGCACACCCATGTAGCATCCCCTGCCATGGCAACAACGCCCTGGCCATCACTTAATGATGCTGCTGCCGAAGCACCTTCGCCCCATGAGGCATTTAAACGATGCAATGAAATATTGGCAGGAGGAGATGTTGTAGCAGTTTTATTCATTACAATTCTTAAACTAACCGCTGTAATGGCAGACCCGGCAGGAATAGTGGAAAGATCAAATTTTATAAGCCCTCTACGCACATTGCCACTTACAATAGTGCCTACGGTAAAATTATCGCCTGCCCCATTGCTATTATTGGCTAATTCACCATAGATGGTATTGTCCTGTGATGCCTGCAGCACAACAACAGTTTGACCATAAATAAATGAAGAAGGCAGGATAAAAAAAAGTATATAGCAGTAAATCTTTTTCATAATAAAATTTGTTTTAAAGGTTGAAACTTTATTTTCAATAAATTCATAGATTCCACCGGACGATTTTTTATGCAAGTTCAATTATGAAGAAATGCATATAGTTATATTTAAGCTAATACGGCATTTCTATTATAAAAGTTGCCAGCAACTTATTGGGTAATAAAGAGAACAGGGCAATGAAATTGCAGTCCCCTGTAAAATTTAAGTATTGCTGCAATGAGGGCGTGTTAATGAAAAATTCTACTTCCAAAAAAATATTTTCTACGCAATTGCAATTAATGGCGCATTATTTGAAAACATATATCTGTAAACATTAAACACATCATTATTATAAACATGCATTACCACCGAAATAATTTTTTGCAAACCCAATTGTATCATTTTTTTTAAACCCAACTTTTATGACCAGGTTCTTCCACATATTTTTTGTACTCCTCCTTATTAATTTATCAAATGTAGCAGCACAGAAAGTAGTAAGAAAAGGCGTGCGCCCTATGGGTATCAAAAAGGCAGCACCCGCTACATTCTATAATGTAACCCAGCTTATAGGAAAATGGCAGGAATACAGCAGGCAATCTGAAGCAGGCAAAACGCATGTAAACTTTACAGATAGTTTAATGTTAAATTTTTATAAAAGGGATTCTGTACTTATAAAAGATGGCATATCTATATCGCAGAGAGGAGTTGTTGCTATAGATGGCCCGGCTACGTTATTACTTGCAGGAGACCAGTACACAATTCTTTTGCTAAATAAAAATACACTGGTTATAAATGATGGCGAGTTTATACGGAGTTTAATAAAAACAAAAAGATTTTATTCTGAAACGCTGGGAAATTTAAAAACAACAATGGAAAGTTTTGAAAAACCACTACCCATTGATGCCCGTAAACTTTTGGGTCGCTGGGATGTTTATCGCAGGCAGGCTGATCCCGGTCTGCAGGATTCTGTTCTTATTAAGTCTGTTACTTTTACATCGGTTGATAAAGATGCGCTTGCCGGCAACATTACTTACTACTCCTCCAGCAAAACTGAAACGACTCATTTTACCGGCTACCTTTCTGGTACTGATTTACACATAAACGCCGGAAATATTAGCTGGCATTTATCAACCTACAAAGCTTCCAAAGATGAATTTGTTTTTGGGAAAGATAAAGTGATCGTTTATTATTCAAAGAATAACCTCACCCATTGATCTCACGCTCTTTTCCTCTCCTGAAGAGAGAGGGACGCCTCGACAAGATGAGTCCAAACAACATTTCTTCCACAGTATCATTTATTCTTTAGCAAACAATAAAGCGAAGATTGAATTATTCTTCCCTTAAATCTTCTAAATATCTTCCCAGCACGGGGAGTTTTAGAGAGGGCTTACAATGCGAAGCTTTGCGTAATTCAACATAATTTTTTTTTCTCCGTTCACTTCAAATTTTACGGTGGCAATGGGGTTGTGAGCGGCACCTTCCATTTTTATTACTTCGCCAAAACCAAATTTCTGGTGCTCTACTTTTTGTCCTGCCTGCAGGCCGCTGGTGTCGCTGGCCACAAAATTTTCGGTGGGCGTATGCTCCACTGTTTTACTTACTGCCGGTTTTGTAACTATATAGGAAGGAGTAGATTTTTTGTTGGGTGCTGCACCGTATTGTTTTTCTGCACGGGCTGCATCATTACCATTGCCGCCACCAAAACCCTGCTGCATTCTATCAAAAGCACTGCCCTGATTCCAGCCTGTGGATGCATTGTTGCGTGCAGCACCACCTGCATAACTCCGGTCTATCATGGCTTCGGGCATTTCGTCTATAAAACGGCTGGGATCATTTTGCTGCAATTGGCCAAAACGATAGCGGGCATTGGCGTAAGTAAGGTATAAATTTGTTTTTGCCCTGGTTATGGCCACATAAAACAAACGGCGTTCTTCTTCCAGTTCTTCCCGGGTGTTTATACTCATGGCATTGGGGAAAAGCGTTTCTTCCAGCCCACCTACAAATACCACCGGAAACTCAAGTCCCTTGGCTGCATGAATGGTCATTAGTTTTACCACATCTGCATTTTGCTTATCGTCATCTGCATCCGTAAGTAACACAATCTGCTGCAGGTAGGTACCCAGGCCTTTATCGCCCACTTCTCCATCTTCTTCGTTCAGGGGAGTTTCTATAAATTCTTTTATGGAGTTCAATAACTCCTGTACGTTTTCATAACGGGCAAGGCCCTCAGTGGTTTTGTCGTTGAAGAGTTCTTTTACTATGCCATTGCTTTTGCCTACAATTACTGCCAGATCGTATGCATTTTTTTTATTTAGCTCACTCTGAAACATTTTAATCATGGTAACAAAGTTGTCAATACTTTCCAGCGTGCCGCTTTTAAAACCATACAGGGCTGCATTGCACAACACATCCCATACGCTTATATTATCATCATTGGCCAGCAACACCGTTTTGTCCATGGTGGTTTTGCCAATGCCCCTTACCGGGTAATTAATAATGCGCTTTAGCGCTTCTTCATCTTTTGGATTTACAACAATGCGCAGGTAAGCTATAAAATCTTTTACCTCTTTGCGCTGGTAAAAGCTCATACCTCCATATATGCGGTAGGCAATACCCATGCGCCGC
>JBKJSJ010000244.1:0-5214 GCA_046595965.1 Ferruginibacter sp. | reverse complement strand
ACACTCATCAATCAGCCAAAAATTATTTTCCTTGATGAACCCACCACCGGTCTTGACCCACAGGCCCGCAGAAACCTCTGGGAGCTGATAAAAGAAATAAGGGATTTGGGTGCTACGGTTATTCTTACTACACATTATATGGATGAAGCAGAACAGCTCTGCGACCGGATAGCCATACTGGATGAAGGGAAAATTATAAAATTAGACTCTCCCGATAAAATGATAGACGACCTTGTAGCTACAGGTTTTGAACGACCCAAACAGGTAAAAGCCGCCAACCTCGAAGACGTTTTCATACATTTAACAGGCAAGGAGATGAGGGATGAATAAAGTTCCTTTTATTTGCATACAATTTTAAAAATTATAAAATAAAACCATGATGAAAAAAACAGCCCTTTGTTTGATGGCCGTTGTATCTGTAAGCCTCGGAGTAAATGCGCAAATAAAAAAACCAATTACTAAATCGGTGCCTGCTAAATCTGCAATAACTGCACCCGTATTGAAAACTGGTATAGACAGTTTTAGTTATGCAGTTGGACTAAATATAGGCAACAGCATGAAAGAACAGGGCATTACTTCTATCAACAGTGCATTGCTGCAGAAAGCCATTAACGATGTATTTAGTAAAAGCAAAACAGCATTAACCATGGATCAGGCCAATATGTGCCTGCAACAGAAACTACAGGAGTTCTCTCAAAAAAAATCTTCTGCACAAAAAGCTAAAGGTGAAGCATTTTTAGCCAGCAATAAAAACCGACCCGGCGTAATTTCTTTGCCCAATGGATTGCAATACGAAATATTAAAAGCCGGCGCAGCCAATGGTTTAAAACCTTCAGCCGCAGACACTGTGGTGGTGCATTATACAGGCACACTTATAGACGGAACTAAATTTGATTCTTCTGTGGACAGGGGAGAACCTGCTAGCTTTCCTGTGGGCGGCGTTATCCGTGGCTGGACAGAGATTCTGCAACTGATGACCAAAGGTGCCAAATGGAAAGTAGCCATACCAAGCGATCTTGCCTATGGCGACCGTGGCGCAGGTGGTTCCATTGCTCCTGGTGCTGCATTAATTTTTGAAATAGAATTATTAGATATTAAACAAGCAATAGCAGAAGTAAAATAATGGAACACTTACAATACCCCATTGGTAAATATATTGAGCAGCCATTTTCCGATAAACAATTAAAGGAATGGCTGCTTGATATACAAACCCTGCCCAACCAGGTAGAGCATGCTATTGAAAACCTGGATGAAGCCCAATTAAATACTCCCTACCGTGCCGGCGGCTGGACGCTTAAACAGGTAGTGCATCATATTGCAGACAGCCACATGAATGCCTATATCCGTTTTAAACTTGGGCTTACCGAAGACAACCCCACCATAAAACCTTACGATGAAAATGCATGGGCACAAATGTCAGATACTAAAAACCTTCCCATCAATATTTCTATCACTTTATTATTTGCATTACACCTTCGCCTGCACGAAGTTTTAAAAAATATAATGGAAGAAGAATGGAACAGAACGGTGCTGCATCCCCAGCACAATAAACAAATGACACTTTGGTATTTGCTGGGCATGTATGCATGGCATGGGAGGCATCATGTAGGGCACTTAAAACTGCAGGCGCCCTGATGCAACTGCCCGAAGCATTTCGGGGTAAAGGGAACTTAGGTTCGTTTGTGTTATTATAAAACTTGTTGTTGTAGAAATATCCAGAATTATATTTTTTGCAGCAACATTTATATTTCATTGTAACATCGTTGTGTTATTGCAAATCCCGGTATAGGTTTTGTGTGCTCCCCCGGAACTCACTTGTACTGATTACGAACTGGCATGATTAGAGAATTATTATTTAATAGATTTTAGTTTTATAAAAACCCTTTAAAAATTTCACTATTGACCATTGACTTTTTGTAAATCAACAATAACAAAACACTTCCCCTATGCCATCTTTTAAAACACTGCACTCCCAGTACATCAACCGGCATCCTTATTTTACTGCCCGCCAGGACGGATACGAAACACCCGATGGTAAAATTGTAGATCCTTATTTTGTAGTAGAAATTCCGGTGAGTGTATGTGCCATGGCCATTACCCAAAACAATGAAATTATCCTGGTAGAGCAGTACCGGCATCCCATTGGCCAAAAAATTCTGGAGCTGCCGGGCGGTTTTATAGATGAAGGAGAGCAGCCAGAACAGGCGGTAGCAAGAGAGTTGCTGGAAGAAACAGGCTACAGTTTTTTAGCAGTTCATTACCTCGGTATTACTGCGGCCAACCCTGGCGTGCTCAATAATTTTACCCATTTTTTTTTAGCTACCGGTGGTATAAAAACAGCGGAGCAATCCTTGGATGCAAATGAAGAAATTACCGTTCACTTCAAACCATTGCAACAGGTGAGAGAGCTGCTGCAGCAAAATAAATTTGTGCAAAGCATGCATGCCCTTTGCCTGTTTTATGGCTTTCAGTTTTTAGATAAAAAAAAAGATGCCGGGCTGCATTATTGAGTTAATAGTTTCAAATAGCATACCTGTATAATTGACTTTCAATTTGATATGGTATCTAACACAGATTTACACTCCTAAACCACTTAACTATTCGACCTCTTTCAATTCATCTACCAGGCTTCACCATTCCTCCCGGCTTTTTTCCATTTGACTACATCTGTAATATATACAAAATAATCTGCCGATATATTTGCAGCCGTAAAAGTATAGCTGATGAAAAAATATTTAATCTTCTCTTTATTGTGTGTATTGTCGCTGCAGTTGATGGCACAAAAAATTGTTGGAATTGTAAAAGACGATGCAGGGAAACCTGTTGGCGGCGCCACCGTTTTTCTGTTGGCAGCCAAAGATTCTTCTACCATAAAATTTGCAGCTACTAAAGCAGATGGCCAATATCTTTTTAATGGAATAGCAGCAGGAACTTTCCTGGTAAAGACAACCCATGTGGGATTTAAAAATAAATTTAGTGCACCGGTGAATGTGGGCGATGCAGATGTAACCGTAGCGGAGTTGCTAATGGCTAAAAATAGTGCAGATCTAAGTGCCGTTGTAGTTACCTCCCAAAAACCGATGGTAGAAATTAAGGCCGATAAAACTATTTTAAATGTAGAAGGAACCATCAATGCTGTGGGCAGCGATGTGCTGGAACTGTTGCGTAAATCTCCCGGTGTAATGGTAGATAAAGACGATAACCTGAGCCTGAGTGGCAAGAATGGGGTAAGGGTTTATATAGATGGAAAACCTTCTCCGCTGGGAGGCACCGACCTGGCAGATTTTTTAAAATCGCTGCAGTCATCTAATGTAGAAGCCATAGAAATTATCACCAATCCATCTGCAAAATATGATGCAGCCGGCAATGCCGGTATTATCAATATCCGCCTTAAGAAAAATAAATCTTTTGGTACCAACGGATCGGTAAATGCAGGATGGGGCATGGGCAATTACCCAAAATACAATGCTGGCATTTCTTTAAACAACCGAAATAAAAAAACCAACCTGTATGGCAGTTATAATTTTAACGACAACAAAGGATTAAACAGGATGCAGTTTTTTCGCTCTGTGGCCGATACTATTTTTGAGCAGAAAAACCGCATGATAAACAAAGGCACCAACCACAGTTACAAAGCAGGGTTAGATTATACCATCAATAAAAAAAATACCATTGGCCTTAATGTAAGCGGCAATGTAAATGAGGGTGCAATGAAAAGCAACAGCATTACACCCATTTCTTATGCACCTTCTAAAACAAAAGTAAAAACACTTATAGCAAATAATAGTAGCAAAAGTAACAGGGATAATACAAACCTTAATGGTAATTACCGCTATGCAGATACCAGCGGCAGGGAGCTAAATGTAGATGCAGATTTTGCACGCTATAATATTAACAGCAACCAGGTGCAGCCCAATATTTATTTTGATGCCGCAGGCAATGAAACCAGCAGCGTTATTTACAACATGATAGCACCCACAACCATAAACCTGTATTCTGCAAAAGCAGATTACGAACAGAATTTTAAAAAAGGAAAACTGGGCATAGGAGGTAAAGTTTCTTTTGTAAATACTGATAATGATTTTCAGCGTTACAATGTATTTACGAATGCTAAAATGCTGGATACCCTTCGCAGCAATAGGTTTAAGTACGATGAAAATGTAAATGCCGGGTACCTTAATTATAACCTCCCATTTAAAGGCTGGATGCTGCAGGCTGGTTTGCGTGCAGAGCAAACGGCTATTACCGGGTACTCTTCCGGCTATAAAATACAAAGCAATAATTATATAGCATACGATTCTACTTTTAAACGCAACTACATAGATTTTTTTCCCAGCGTGGCTATTACATTTAATAAAAACCCCAAGAGCCAGTTGGGTTTAAGTTACAGCCGCAGAATAGACAGGCCGGCCTACCAGGATCTCAACCCATTTGAATTTAAACTGGATGAATATACTTTTATGAAAGGCAATACCAACCTGCGGCCACAGTATAGCAACAGTTTTGGCATTGCACATAGTTACAAATACAAGTTAAATACAAAATTAAATTATACCCATGTTACAGATATTTTTGCGCAGTTGACTGATACCATAGAGTTGGTTAAAAGTTTTATGAGTAAACAAAACCTGGCCACGCAGGATATTGTAAGTCTGAATATCAGTTATCCGTTTGCTTATAAAAAGTTTAGTTCTTTTATAAATTTCAACAGCAGCTATTCTGCTTACAAAGCCAATTTTGGCCAGGGCAGAAAAGTAGATGCCAATGTGTTTAATTATAATTTATTTATGCAAAACAGTGTGAAGTTTGCAAAAACCTGGACGGCAGAATTGAGCGGATGGTATTCGTCGCCTTCCATCTGGCAGGGCACTTTTCAGAGTAAGGCAATGGGTGGTTTAGATATGGGTCTGCAAAAACAAATACTAAAAAACAAAGGCAATATAAAAGCTTCAATGAGTGATGTATTGGGCACTATGCGCTGGAAGGGCAGCAGCAATTTTGCCGGGCAATATGTGCTGGCAAGCGGCCGCTGGGAAAGCCAGGTATTTAAACTTAATTTTAGTTACCGCTTTGGCAATACACAGGTGAAAGCTGCACGCCAGCGTAAGAATGCACTGGAAGAAGAAAACAAAAGAACACAAGGTGGGGGAGGAATTGGTGTGGGGCAATAGCCGAAAGTCATCAGTTAATGAATGGTGAATAGTGAATGGTGAA
>JBKJSJ010000148.1:0-2813 GCA_046595965.1 Ferruginibacter sp. | reverse complement strand
GATGGCACAAACAGGAAGTGCATTTACTGTAAGTGTTCTGCTGCAGGTGCTTGTGCAACCTGATGCATTGCTAACAGTTACAGTGTATGTGCCAGCCACAGTTAGATTACTGATAGTAGCTGTTGCTGCTGTGTATCCACCGGGGCCGCTCCAGGTATAGCCTGTACCACCCGTTGCGGTAAAGCTGGTGGATGTACCAGTACAGATTATATTGTTTCCGGTGATGGCACAAACAGGAAGTGCATTTACTGTAAGTGTTCTGCTGCAGGTGCTTGTGCAACCTGATGCATTGCTAACAGTTACAGTGTATATTCCAGCCACAGTTAGATTACTGATAGTGGCTGTTGCTGCTGTGTATCCACCGGGGCCGCTCCAGGTATATCCTGTGCCACCGGTGGCGGTAAAGCTGGTGGAAGTACCAGCACAAATGGTATTGTTACCTGTAATATTGCAAACCGGTACTGGATTAATTGTTACATTATAAGTAAGAACAGTAGAGCAACCGCTTGCATTTGTAATTACTACAGAAAATACCATAGTTGACCCTGCGCCAGCCGAGACTGTTATCATATACGTTCCCTGACCTGAAGTAATAGTTCCTCCAGTTACCGTCCAAACATAACTTGACCATCCGGGTAAAGACTGGTAAACAAGTCCTGTTGCTCCTACACAAACTGAAGTAGGCCCTGCAATAGCACAAACCGGATTAGCATTTACTGTTACATTATAGGTACATGTAGATGTACATCCATTTGCATTTGTGGTAGTTAACGACAAAATCATTGTTCCCGTAGCTCCCGCAGTCACCGTTACCTGGTTCGTTCCTGCTCCAGCAGTTATAGTACCGCCAGTTATTGTCCATAGATAAGTGGAATTCCCTGCTGCAGATGTAAAGATTAAACCTGTTGTTCCTTCACACACGGAAGTTGGGCCGGTTATTTCACAAACAGGAAGTGCATTTACTGTAAGTGTTCTGCTGCATGTGCTTGTGCAACCTGATGCATTGCTAACAGTTACAGTGTATGTGCCAGCCACAGTTAGATTACTGATAGTGGCAGTTGTTGCTGTGTATCCGCCGGGGCCGCTCCAGGTATAGCCTGTACCGCCGGTGGCGGTAAAGCTGGTGGATGTACCAGCACAGATGATATTGTTTCCAGTGATGGCACAAACAGGAAGTGGATTTATAGGAATTTGAACACTGCATGTACTTGTGCAGTTGTTGTTACTTGTAATTATTACTGAAACAACCAGGGTTCCTGATGCTCCTGCAGTAACTGTTATTTGATTGGTACCTTGCCCTGCTGTGACAGTACCGCCTGTTACCGTCCATGCATATCCTGCATGATCTGCAGGTGCGGTAAATATCCAGCCGGGACTATTGGCACACACACCATTTTGCGCTGGTGCAGTAATACTGCAAGCGGGGCTAAGAACAACCGCAAGGGTAATGGGTGTTACATTACAACAACCTGTAGTAGCAGATTCTACCTTTGCATAAACTACTGTGCTGCCCGATGTAAATGCAGCCGGGTTTGTTATTGGAATGGTAAGTAATGAGTTGCTGAACCATTCAACAGTGTTCCCATTACCACCAGTTATAGTAGTAATTAAATTTAATAAATTAAATACAGCCGTGGTACCGCTGGTAGCACAGGCTGATAGTGATGCGCCATTTGCTAGTGGCAGCGGATCTATCGTCATTGTTTGGGTGCAGGTACTTAATATGTTTCCATTACTGGAAACAACAAAAGTCACCGTAACAGACCCATTAGCCGCAAAAAAGCCCCCGGCACCGGGCATTAAAATTAATTGTACAGGACCCGTGTATGAACCAGATGAAGATCCCAAAATAACTGCATTGGCAGTATTGGAAGTAATAGTAAATTGATATTGCGGGCTCATGCCTACCATATCTGCAGTACCTGTAAACACTACCCTGTCGGTAGATTCACAGGTGCGGCCGGGGCCCACCAACTGGCAACTGGGAGCCAATAAATACATAGAACCATCTATAATTAGATTATTAAATAAAGATAGTTTTGATAAAGACAATGCTGATTCCTTATATCCTGCTGCATTTTCGTTCATAGCCAATGTTGGATAAGGAAATGCAAATGATTCAGCATAAAAAAACACACTCAATAATGCAATGACAAGGGTCCGCAAAACTGAGTGTGTAAATAAAGGAATTTGCCTGGAGCCCATTCCCGGGTTACAATAAATTTCTTTCATACAAACTTTTTTAAAATTTAATAAAGAGGTTATGGTGGCTGTTTGGTAGGAATAGATTTATTATTGCCAGATTGTATTGGATACAACCGGAACATTGATTTTTCTCTAGGAAAAAATGATTTACTATAAAAAAGCTACGCAGTTTTATCTTACATCAAAATGGTTGATATAAAATATAAGTGCAGTTGTTTTTAATGATAAATATTGTATTGATGCTGCCAGGGAAAATGGGGTAAAACCTTTAAATGGGTAAGCGATTCAGGGGTATTGGAAAAAATTGTGTAAGCCAATTTTGAATTAACATTAAATTAGCAACAAACAATATTCCAAATATTATTTCTATGCAAAATAATTCTACCCAATCTTAAAATGAGGAAAAACATTATCAAAAAAAGCGCAATGTTGTGGAGTGATTGAGATATTATCTCTCAAAAAAAATACATACAAATCACATTCCAATTTGCAGAAATGTGCAATAATAAAATAATTAAATAAACTATTCACTTTTAAAATGCAATTTATTATCATTATGGTAAACCAGCAACTCGTATTTCCGTAGGATTAGCATACCGGGCTTTTTT
>JBKJSJ010000368.1:0-3987 GCA_046595965.1 Ferruginibacter sp. | reverse complement strand
ATTATATCTGCAAAATGTTTGCATCACATACTCCGCTTTTTCACCAGTAACTGCATAAGCCGCCTCTTTTTGTCCGGTTGCGACGAAGTCGGAATTGAAAAAATGCGAAGCAAATTTTTTCAAAGGTCAAAAAGCAGCGGCGGTGCAGTTAAGCTGCCTGGCCGGCAGTGGAGGCAAAAGCAATGACTTTAACAATTGTATAAATATTTAATGCGGTTCAATTCGTTCATTTAATATTGTATAGGTTAGCTGAGTTTATGAGCAAGCCCTATTTAAAAATAAATTTATCCAGATACAAAACAAAAAAATTAAACAATTAGTTCCTGTATTTAATAACGGTTGCAAATTTCATTTAATACTAAACCCCAATCGTTACTTTTGCAGTAGAAAAATATATACACTATGGCTAAAGCAGTAAAAAAGAAAACTCTTCTTACTCCCGCTTCTTATAATTTTTTAAAAGAATATGTAAACAATGCATCGCCTACCGGTTTTGAAAGCAGCGGGCAAAAATTGTGGATGAAATACCTGCAGCCTTATGCAGATGAATTTTTTACCGACCCTTATGGCACAGCCGTAGCAGTAATAAACCCTACAGCACATTTTAAAGTAGTGATAGAAGCACACGCAGATGAGATCAGTTGGTTTGTAAATTATATTTCTCCCGAAGGATTAATTTACCTGAAACGCAATGGGGGAGTGGACCACCAGATAGCACCAAGCATGCGGGTAAATATCCGTGGCAAAAAAGGAATTGTAAAAGCAGTGTTTGGATGGCCCGCTATTCATACCCGGATGAATAATCCCGAGGCTAAAGAACCGGCACCTAAAGTTGACAATCTTTTTCTTGACTGTGGGGCACGCAATAAAAAAGAAGTGGAAGCCCTGGGAATACATGTGGGGGCAGTGGCTACTTATGAAGATGGTTTTGAAGAACTGGCACATGGCTTTTTGGTGGCCCGTGCTTTTGATAACCGCATTGGAGGTTTTATGATAGCAGAAGTGGCCAGGCTGCTTAAAGAAAATAAAAAGAAACTTCCTTTTGGGCTATACATAGTAAATGCTGTGCAGGAAGAAATAGGTTTACGGGGTGCCGAAATGATTGCCCGCAGAATAAAGCCGGATGTAGCCATCATCACCGATGTTACCCACGACAGCAGCACACCCATGATAAGTAAAATTATAGAAGGCGATTGTGTAAGTGGCAAAGGCCCGTCGCTTTGTTATGGCCCCGCAGTACATAATAAGTTGCTGGATTTTGTGCAGCATGTTGCAGATAAAAATAAAATTCCTTACCAGTTAAAAACAGTGAGCCGCAGCACCGGCACTGATACAGATGCGTTTGCCTATGCAAATGATGGCTGTCCTTCGGTGTTGATCTCTATACCACTGCGGTATATGCACACCACTGTGGAAATGCTGCACAAAGATGATATTGAAAATACCATCCGACTGATGTATGAAGCATTGCTTACGCTTACATCAAAAACCAATCTTAGTTATTTTGATTAGTTGCATTCATTCATAAAAAACTGCGTTTAAAAAAATAACTATATTATGGAAGACAGGTACAGTAAATATTTTCATCTATCTTTTAACCTGTTTTTTACTTTGCTTGGTTTTATTTTATCTCTTGTATTGTTAATGCTTGGGCTAAAATTTATTTTCGGGCTGCTGGATAAAATTCCCTGGTTTGTGTTTATGTACATGATGTTTATTATCATGATTCCTGCTGCATTGTTCATTACTATTTTTATCATTTATTTTAAAAGAACCCCCGGTCACCCTTCTGCTGTGGTAAGGGGAATTTCTTATAGCATATTTACAGTAGCCCTGCTTTTTTGGGGGGTTGCATTTGTTTGGGATATGATAGAATTTTTTAAAAAAGGATCCAGGGAGATCAGTGCCTATTACAGCTACAATATTTTTTTGCTTGCAGCCAGTGTTGCTGTTATTTTCCTGGTGGGCATACTGCAGGCTTTTACTACCCAAAAAGAAAAAGACTGGATGGAGAAAAGGAAGGAACAGCAATTAGAGCATTGATTTTTTTTTGATTGAATAACTGCGAGGGTTTACAGAGATTTTTATTGAAAAGCCTTGGAAATAATTTTAGATTTTTTAAAAAAAATTATTGTTGTGGGCTTATCATATACAGAAATGAAATTTTAACCGTTATATTAGCGGACTAACAACGATAATTGAAATCTATAGGGCAGTAATTTTTTGAATAAAAATATATATTTATTGTTTATCAATAAATATATATTACATTTGTGACATAATTTAAAATTTATGTCAAAAACAAACAGCCTCGTATTTAAAGTCTTAAAAATTGTAGCTTGGGTCATATTCGTTGGCTTATGCATTGAATCTGGAGGCTTAATAGTCAATTTTATTTTCAGTATCTACAAGCCCGAATTTGTTCAAAATCTTTATCAAAAGTTGGACTTAAGTGAAATGTATGAACGCAGTAAATGGGCTTTTTTTAGTATGTATAGTTTTATACTTGTTATTTCAATTTTGAAAGCTTTTCTATTTTATGTCGTCATCATATTAGTGAGCAAAATTGATTTGTCAAAACCTTTTAACAGCTTTGTTTCTAGACAAATTTCACAAATTAGTTACTACACTCTTTCAATTGGACTTTTAAGTTTCATAGCCCGACAATCAGCTAAAAGTTTACTGCATTATGGTTTTGTTACCGACAACTTAAACCAGTTTTGGGCAGACAGCCAAGCATTTATTTTGATGGCTGCGGTAATATATGTAATTGCGACTATTTTCAAAAAAGGAATAGATATTCAAAACGAAAACGATTTAACTGTTTAAGCTATGCCAATCATTGTAAACTTAGACGTGATGATGGCAAAGCGGAAAATTTCTCTGAATGAACTTTCTGAAAGAGTTGATTTGACATTATCCAACCTTTCTATCTTAAAGACAGGGAAGGCGAAGGCTATTCGTTTTAGCACTTTAGAATCAATTTGTAAAGCATTAGACTGCCAACCAGGTGATATTTTGGAATATAGAAGTGACGAAAAAAGAACAACGAACCGCTAAAATTCACTGTGTAAAAAATAGGGGAAGGAAGTCGTGCATCAACTTTTTGTTTTTCTGTTTGGCTTCATACCCTTCTCTACGTAATTAAGTTGCCCATGTCAAATCATCAACTTTAATTTAAAAATTTACCTTCAGTCACACACGCAGATTGTAATTCTATTGGCCCTAATTTGGCAAGCCCTCAGCGATAAATTCAATTAATTAAGGGATTGTCTAATAATGCTACAAATACAAAATTCCCCCTGAAGAATCAGGGGGAATTTTTTTTAACCCTTAAAACAACCAACATGAAATCAGTTGAATAAACTAAATACGTTTTAATAGGATAAAAGGTTTGCTCAGGGGTATAAAAATTATGTTAATGCAATTTCAAGTACTTGCTGCATGGTTTTTACGTAGTGAAATTTAATGCCCTTAATAAAACCAGGGTTTATTTCCAGCACATCTTTTTCGTTCTGGTAACACATAATAATTTCTTTTATACCAGAGCGCTTGGCAGCCAGCACTTTTTCTTTAATACCTCCTACCGGCAGAACCTGGCCACGCAATGTAATTTCACCGGTCATAGCCAAAAAGGGTTTTATTTTTCTGCCGGTAAAGGCACTGGCCAATGCACTCATCATGGTAATACCTGCGCTGGGCCCGTCTTTTGGCGTAGCACCTTCGGGCACATGTATATGGGCATCTTTTTTATTAAATGCTTCCACCGTAAGTCCAAGTTTTTTGCAGTTGGCCTCCAGCCAGGTAAAAGCGGTGCTGGCACTTTCTTTCATTACATTGCCCAGGTTGCCCGTAAGTTTTAAATCTCCCTTACCCTCACTAAGCTGAGTTTCTATAAAAAGAATATCGCCGCCCACATACGTCCAGGCCAGGCCCACAGCCACACCGGCCATATTTGCCATTTTATATAATTCGTTGCTGTATTTT
>JBKJSJ010000288.1:0-7235 GCA_046595965.1 Ferruginibacter sp. | reverse complement strand
GGGTAGTTTTTATTTGCTGCTAAGGCAAGAATACACTAAGTAGAATGCCTCGCAGGCTTTATTTTTAAAAAGAAAGAATCTGATTTGCTTCGCAAATAGTTTTTGCCACTAAGGCACGAAGGCACTAAGAGGAAGGCTTCGCAGGCTTTATTTTTCCAAAGGAAAAATCCCTTTGTGTCTTAGTGCCTTTGTGGCCTATAATTCTTGCTGAAGGCAAGGTTCTTTTATTTGCTTCGCAAATAGTTTTTGCCACTAAGGCACGAAGACACTAAGCGCTAAACAATAAATCGTCGTATGCCGTCTTTTATTAACGGCACATTGAAATTGATGAGATAACCAAGTCTTCGTTTGGTTAATTTAAGATGACTGATTATTTGTGCAGGCCATAATGGATTAATAGATTCCCTGGATTTTAATTCACATATAACCAGCTCGTCCACATAAACATCTAATCTTAATCCTTCGTCAAAAAATTTACCATCATAATAAATGGGTAAATCAACCTGACGTTTATTCGGAATTCCTTTTTTGTTTAATTCATAACAAAAGCAAGCTTCATAAATTTTTTCTAATAACCCAGGCCCTAATCCTTTATGCACTTTAAAAGCAGCATCTACTATTTCTTTTCCTAAATACTCCTCTCTATCTGATAATTTGATAAACATAGTTTGAGGTTTTAATCATTATTATTCCGAAGGACAAATTTCTTTATGTCTTTGTGGACTACAATCCTTGCCGAAGGCAGGTTCTGATTTGCTGCGCAAATGGTTTTTGCCACTAAGGCACGAAGACACGAAGTAGAATGCTTCGCATCCTTTATTTTTCCAAAGGAAAAATTCCTTTGTGGCTTAGTGTCTTGGTGGCTATTAAGAAATTTTGCCAAAGGCAAGATTCTTTTATTTGCTGCGCAAATAGTTTTGCCACTAAGGCACGAAGACACTAAGAGGAAGGCTTCGCATGCACTATTTTTCCGAAGGAAAAATCCCTTTGTGTCTTTGTGCCTTTGTGGCCATAAAGGAATTTTGCCGAAGGCAAGGTTCTTTTATTTGCTGCGCAAATATTTTTTGCCACTAAGGCACGAAGGCACTAAGTGGAAGGCTTCGCAGGCTGTATTTTTCCGAAGGAAATCCTTTGTGACTTTGTGGCCTATAATTCTTGCCGAAGGCAAGAGTCTTATTTGCTGCGCAAATATTTTTGGCACTAAGACACAAAGACACTAAGAATACATTTCATTTATCATTTACATTTTTACCTTCTCTGTGCTGGAATGAAAGTTTGACGCAAATTCTTCATAAGTTCTTTTAAGCCCATCCTCCAGCGGTATAGCAGCTTTCCACCCCAATGCATTTATCCGGGAAACATCCAGTAATTTTCTCATCGTTCCATCAGGTTTGGTTTCATCATATACTAACTGCCCCGTGTAGCCGCTTATCTTTTGTATCATGCCGGCCATCTCTTTAATCGTATGATCTTGCCCACTGCCCACATTTATTATTTCGGGTAATTCATAATGCAACATTAAAAACAAACAGGCTGCGGCAGCATCATCTGCATGCAAAAACTCCCGGCGGGGCATACCCGAACCCCAGATGCTAACCGTAGGGCTGTTATTTATTTTGGCTTCATAAAACTTGCGCAGCAGTGCCGGCAGTACATGAGAATTATTGAGGTCGTAATGATCGCCGGGACCATAGAGGTTGGTAGGCATAGCATTGATAAACCTGCAGCCATACTGGCGTTGGTAAGCCTGGCACATTTTAATGCCCGCAATTTTTGCAATAGCATAAGGTTCATTGGTAGGCTCCAGCACACCCGTAAGCAGGTACTCTTCTTTAATGGGTTGCAAAGAATTTTTTGGATAAATGCAACTGCTGCCCAGAAACAATAATTTTGTTACGCCGCTTTTATAAGCCGAGTGTATAATATTATTCTGTACGCACAGGTTCTCATAAATAAAATCAGCGGGATAAGTATTGTTGGCCAGTATGCCGCCAACTTTTGCTGCTGCTACAAAAATATAAGCCGGTTTTTCTTTTTCAAAAAAATCACTAACAGCTTGCTGATTTCTTAGATCTAGTTCTGCAGAGCAGCGGCTGATAATATTTGAATATCCCTTGCTGTTGAGTAACCTGTGAATGGCACTACCCATCAGCCCCCGGTGGCCTGCAATGTATATTTTATCTGTAAGTTTCATTTTAACGACAAATTAAAGCCTCGAAATACAGTCAGGAATTAACCTCATCACACGAAATAATATAGAGCGGTTTCTATATTGCTTTTGAGAATAAATAAAATGAAAGATTTAAATCCAGAAAAAAAATTCGTTTAATTTGTGCCTGAAAAAACTGAGCGAAGCGAAGTCCCTCTGCGTTCTTCTGCGCCCTCTGCGGGAAAACATCACCCATGCACTCAGCTCCCCTCTATCAGTTGCAAATTCTTTACATCAAAAACAGCACTCAACTGCAAGCCCATACTCTCAATTTTTACCCTGGCTTTATTACCTTTCAATTCAATTACAATCCCTTTATAATTCATCAGTACTCCTTGTTTTACCAGCACCGTATCATTTGTTTCCAGGCTGGCATTACAAACTTCCACATCCTCAAACTCCTGCAAAAACTTTCTGATGGTATCTATCTCCGACTGCTTTACCTGCGCCGGCTTACCCAGCCAATACACATAATTCAATATGCCATCTATATTTTTGATATCCCATTTTTTAGTTTCTTCCACCAGCACAAATACATATCCTTTAAACAAGGGTTCCATCACTACTTTTCTGCGGTCACTCCACTGCTTCTGCACTTTATTGAGCGGGCAGTAATGATGGATGCCGGTTTCCATTAGCAATGCTGCCACTTTTTTTTCCCAGCGTGGGCGTGTATAAACAACGTACCAATTTTTATTTTCGTTCATGTTGGGCAAAGCTTCGCTGTTCCTCAGTCACACCTGAAGTGCAACGATGAGGAAGAAAAGGAGGAATTTAAGAAATGACAGATATCCTGCAACTGACTTTTTCTTTTCCTTTAAACTATTTTAAATTCTACTACTTCATTTTCGCACACTACACTCAGTATTTTTATAACCTCTTTTACATTAAACACTTTATCTACCTTAGATTGTTCCCTGACACTGCCCACTCACCATTGACTATTAATTGACCCTTGACTATTGACCATTAGCTTACCATCAGTTTCTCCTGAACAGTTTCTTCACCGCCTTGCCAAACCCCCACAAATTTCTAAATCCCGGAGGTCTTCCATCCGGAACATAATAAGCATGCCCCTCGCTGCCGTATCCATACCCATACCCATATCCATACCCATATCCATACCCATAACCATTGCCATAGCCACCAAAACCGTAGTTGAATAAGGATACGCCTCTTGGCTTAATGCCATTAAACACTACACACATATTGGGGAATTTTTTTTCTTTATTGAGCGATTCAATCATGTGCAGAAAATTGCTGGGAGTTACCGCATGGCGCACCACAAAAATGGTAGTCTGTGAGTGTTTCTCCAGCAACTGTGCATCTGTAACCGGGCCAATGGGGGCTGTATCAATAATTATATAATCAAACCGGTCTCTCAGTTCCTGCATCATTACCGCAAATTGTGGCTGCCCTATTAGCTCCGTAGGATTGGGAGGAACGGGGCCTGCAGAAATTACAGATAGGTGTGGGTAAGAAGTGGGCTTAATGATTTCCTCTATAGAAGCTTTGCCCACCAGGTAACTGCTGATACCCGGATTTTTAGTTACGTTTAATTGTGCACTCAGCTTGGGCTTGCGCAAATCCATTTCCATTAATGCTACTTTTTTGCCGGTGAGGGTTATACTCAGTGCAAGGTTAATGGCAATAAAACTTTTACCTTCTCCCGATATGCTGGAAGTAACCAGCAGGGTTTTATTGGTTTCATTAAAAGCCATAAAAGCCAGGTTGGTGCGCAGGGTGCGAAACTGCTCTGCTATTACCGTTCTTTTACCCTCGCTGATGGCAATGGTTTCCTTATTGGTATTCTGAATAATTTCTGCTACCACCGGCACCTTGGTCTTGTCTTCTATTTCTTTTCTAAAAAGTACTTTGTTATTAAACTGTTCCTGTGCCTGCACATATACGATAAAAGCAACCAATGCAATCATCAATGCCATGGTATAAAAATTCTTGGCAATGGGGCGGATAGGGCCATAAGAATAGGCATTTTCCAGCACCCGCAGATCGGCAGAAGTAGATGCAGAGGAGAGTTCTGTTTCTTCTCTTTTCTGCAATAAAAACGAATAGATATTATTTTTTATAGATGCCTGGCGGCTTATTTCCAGCAGGCCTCTTTCTTTTTGTGGAATATCTTTCAGCAGCATATTATTCTTTGCCATCTCTGCATTGATATTGCTTTTTTGGGTAAGATAAGTGCCCCTGATATTGTTCATGCTCTCCCGGATATCTACCTTTAACCGGTCTATTTTTTCCTGCGAACGCAGCACGGCTTCGCTTTTTTCTCCGGATACCGCCTTTGCATTATCCAGGTCAAATTCGGCTGAATACAATTGGCTCAGCAAGCCTCCCAATGTACCGTCGCTTACCATTGCAAGCGAAGGAACGGTGCCCGGCTCACGGCCCTTGCTATAGACATAACGCTGCACTTCCCGCAGCATTTCCAATTGCAGGTCTATATCACTGTTTTTTTGATCCAGTGCCTTTACATTACCAAAATACATGGTGGCCTGTCCACCCAGGTCGGAGATAGATTCCCTGGATTTATAATTCTGGATATTGCTTTCCACGCTGTCTAACTGCCTGCTCACCGTATTGAGCCTGTCTTCAATAAATTGAATAGTGAGCCGGGCGGTTTGGTTTTTGTCCTGCACGGTTTCCTTATTATAGGCAATAAACAAAAGGTTCAGCACATCTATTCCCTTTTCCGGTACAGGGGTTTCTATTTTTAAGTTTAATACACTGGAAGTATAGGATTGTGCAGAAGCGTTAAGATTCCCAACAATTTCACCTGCTGCAGCACCGGGACTGTTAAACACAGCAAAGAAGTTTTTGCCGGTAACATTGCTATTATAATCAGGATTTATTTTTAAGTAGTACAACGAATTATTGATATTCACCCTGCCGCCAAAAGGAACCACCTGGTTTGCTATGTTTACGGTATGCTTATCCCAGTTAACAGAAAAAGGATATTTACCGCCGCCGTTTATGATGTCTTTGCTTTCTGCTATAAAAACCAGGGGAGCTTTAGCTTTATATAATTCTTCTGTTTGAACTTTTCCTTCGTTAAAAACACTTACATAAAGATTCAGCTCCTTTACCACCTGTTCCATCAGGTTGGTGCTTCTCAGCCGCAGAATCTCATTTTCTATATTTGTTTTTTCTTTAAATACATTCATCGCTTCCAGCACCCTTGTGTTTACGTCGGTTTGCTGGGGATCCTTTAGCATTGCCTTTGCGGCTGCTACATAAATTTTTGTTTGGGAACGATGATTAACAAAAGCTATAAACATGGCAATAGCCGTAAACACTACAAACACTGGCCAAAAGGGCAGAAAACGCTGTACTACCTGCGTTAAAATATTAGCCTGTGGCCGTTCATTAAAAAAGGATTCTTCACTCATAATTTTTGATGCAGTATTAACGGAAAACCCTGTCTAAAATCAGAAACACAAAAGTTAATCCCGATAATACAAACGATAATGTATTTTGGTACTTTCTTTTAGCTTCTTCCTTTGCAAATTTAGATTGGTCTGATTTTACATAAATAATATCATTGGGTTGCACATAATACCAGGGAGAACTAAAAATAGATTGATCTTCCAGGTTTACATGTTTCACTGTTTTCTCATTTCCTCTATCCCGGATAATCATTACTTTATTGCGTAACCCTTTTTCTTTGATATCTCCACTTTTTATCAATACATCTATCAGGCTCAGTTGCTCTTCGGGCATTGCCATTACCTGTGGCCCACCCACTTCGCCAATGATGGTTATTTTATGATTCAGGTATTGCACATTTACGATGGGTTCTTTCATATATAGCAGCAGGTCATTTTCCAGTTTGGCAGCCAGTTCCCTGCGGGTTAGTCCTGCAACAGCTACCCTGCCTAACCTGTGCAACAACACTTTTCCGTCGGGGTTTACAGTAAAACCTGTCATAGTTGGGCTACTGCTTGCCGATGCAGCCTTATTAAACTGGTCATCTTCTATACTGCTAAGGCTGGTAACCCTGATATCTAATTGATCCCCTACCTTAATTTTAGATTCAAAATCGTTGGGCAACAAACCAGTAAGGGTAGTGTCTTTTGTAATTGTTTGAAAATATTGAGAGGGTGGTTTAGTGGTTTTGCAGGAAGCAAAACAATATAAAACCAACATTAGAATGCTTGCTTTAAAAATTATCTGTCGGCAAAGTGGTTGTTTAATCAGGCTAAAATTATTTATCATGATGATGGTACTGGTAAACAAATTTAAAGGTTATAGCTGTAAGCTCAAGGCGAGATGATATTTTTAATTTTGAAATGCTGAAATGATTATTAAATGACTTGCAACAGAGCATTGACCATTAATGACTCATTGACGTTTGACACTTTGCCCATAGATACTGAACTACCGACTCTGAACTAATCCCCTTCTCCCCCTCCATACGCCCACTCCAATACCCGCAGCTATCAACAGGCTAAGGCCCCCATCTATAGGAATACATTGCGGCGGACAGCCGGGTACATTCGGGCAACCTGGATCACAACCGGGATCTTCCGGAAAAGGCTGAGCATTACTATGCAGTGAAATAAAAACTAAAAAAATTATTGATACAATTAAAAAGACAGATCTGTAAGTCCTCGAATTCATCGGCTGTGTGTTTATTACAAAAATAAGGCTTGTTTATTAGAAAAATGTTAAGAGTTGTTTGTTTTTATACAGACAATTCCCCTAATTACCAACGGGAAATGCAACACTTTAGTTTACCATATTATGGTTTTATTTCAAGTATTTTTTTTTGAAAACCGGGCTGGAAAATATAAAACCGGGCACTGCTATCCCTGTAATGACTTATCCAGTACCCTGCAATATTTTTATAATTTCTTTTTTGAGGATAAGGAATGGAATTTATAACGCTGCCTCCCCAGTGATAAACTGATATGGCCTCATTGCAGGGCAGCAGGCTGTTTTTGCGAATATAGGGTTTCAATTCTTCCAATGCTGTTACATTTTGGGTGCAGATATACATGATGGAAGC
>JBKJSJ010000205.1:0-2745 GCA_046595965.1 Ferruginibacter sp. | reverse complement strand
CAGCAATACTTTATCATCCACTAAAGAAGAATTAAAATTCACTTCCTGGTGAATCATATCTACAAATGAAATGGTTTCATCTTCGGGCATTTTTATTCTTATTACATGCCTGGTTTCCTCTTTCAATAATTGTTGAACTTCCTGCGCAGTTAATGTTAAAGAATTTTTCATATTCATCCGCACTGTACCATCATATTGAGGAGAAGAATTTTCTGCTGTCTTTCTGTCTATTCTCATTTTTTCCAAGGCTTCGGTTGTATCAAACGCATAATAGGCAAAACCTTTTTCTATTAATTCTTCTGCATATTTTCTGTACAATGGTTTTCTTTCGCTTTGGCGGTAAGGGCCATATTCGCCGCCATTCACAGGGCTTTCGTCGGGCTTTATGCCACACCACTGCAGGCAATCAAAAATATATTGCTCGGCACCATCTACAAACCTTGTTTGATCGGTATCCTCTATTCTCACAATAAATTCCCCGCCCTGTTTTTTGGCAAATAAATAATTATATAAAACAGTGCGAACACCCCCCAGGTGCAACCCGCCGGTGGGGCTGGGGGCAAAGCGAACTCTAACTTTTTTTTGTGCCATAAAACTTTTTTTAAGGATGCAAAGATAAGTTTGAGCAGGTGCAATAGCGCAATTAAACTTATAAAAAAAGCCATTACAAAACTGTAATAGCTTTTAATAATCAGAGGTTATTTTTTTTATCTTAATGTTATAATTCTTGGAGGCCTTCCATCAATAGAGATGGTAGCAAATCTGTCGCATTCTCCATTACCATAATCTAAAACTGAAAAATGATTTGGTCCCTGGAATTTAATTCTTCCTTTGTCTATAAAAGGGCAAATATATTTTTTCTGCAAAGGTTCAATGATAGTTGCTGTACGGGTAATACCGGCAGGATTGGTTACGCTTGCATTGCCTCTTACAGAAAAAATATCGTCTCTCAGGTTTCTTGGGGTAGGCACGCCGGATGTTTGCACTACATCTCTTATGCTGCTATGTAACCAAAAATTTCCGTTGGATGCGGTTATCTTTCCGTTTTCTACTTTGCGCTGCCAGCTACGGGTTGTGGCTGCGCTTGTGTTTGTCCAGGTATGTTTACCTTCTCTTTTAAACTCGTTCACATAATAGCCATCAAAAGTCATTACGGCAGTACTTCCCGGCCTTCTGAGCGTATCAGAAATTACGATACTGATTTTCCCCCTGCGGCTTACCCCAAAAGAGTCTATGCAATTTACGGGGCCAAAATCTATGAGAATAGTTTTTGGAAAACCAACCTGGGGTGTTATTGTAATAGTAGCACAAACAAGCAGGTTATTGCTTATCAGTGGGTCGGGAGCAAAATTTCCCAACACATTTTTTTCTTCTGCGGCCTCATATAAAATATCATTGTCATCTTCGGTCATAAAGTCTGCAGTGGCCTGATCGGCACTTAACTCAAAAGTAGCTTCAATGGCAGCTTCTGGATCTGTTGTAGAAGAATTTTCTTTTTTGCAGGAAGTAAAGAGCGTCATTACTACCAAGGTTGTTGCGATTAAAAGGTTTGTAGGTTTCATAATTTATAATTTTGTTAATCTATGACCAAAGGTTATGTAAAGCGTTTAATGGGTTAAAAAAATTAATTTGCCGAATGGTTTATTTAGTAAAAATGCCAAGATGGATAAAAAAAGTATATCCAAAGCAGATTTGGGATATTCCTGTTGAGAAGGATGAGCTATTTCTGAGCTTTGATGACGGGCCGCATCCAGAGCATACCGCTTTTGTACTGGATGAGTTAAAGAAATTCAATGCTAAGGCCACTTTCTTCTGTATTGGAAAAAATGTATTGTCATATCCTGAAATATACAGGCGCATTATTGAAGAAGGGCATGCAGTGGGAAATCATAGCTTTAATCATTTAAACGGTTGGAAAACTAATGATGCCCTTTATCTGGAAAATATAGAAATGGCAAAGCAATATATTGACAGCAATTTATTCAGGCCCCCATATGGAAAAATAACCCGCTTTCAGGTAAACCAGTTGCTGCAGAAAAGGTATGCGTATAGCGTAATTATGTGGACGGTGTTATCAGGAGATTTTGATGTAAGTGTATCCCCTCAGCAATGCCTTGAGAATGTTTTATTAAATACCAAAAGGGGAAGCATAGTTGTTTTTCATGATAGTGAGAAAGCTCAGGAGCGATTGAGATTTGCTTTACCTGAAGTATTAAAATATTTTACCGAAAAAGGGTTTCGGTTCAATAAAATTCCTGGCTAACCTTATACAAAAAAAGTGGGCCTGGGTAGAAACCCTGGCCCGTTTTTAATCCGTACCCTATGAAAACTGTTGCCAAGGTACGGTGAAGATATTTAGCAAGCAAAATTTTTTTAATTTTTTTTATATATTTTTTTTGTAAATAATATACTACAGCATAATCACACAGCTTAACTAAAATAATATGATTGATACACACTGCCATCTTTATGCAGAAGAATTTTTGGGCGATATAGAGCTTATCATAGAAAGGGCTGACAAAGTGGGGGTTAAAAAATTTTATTTGCCAGCAATAAATAGCAGCACACATGATGCAATGATGAAGCTTGAAGAAAGCTTTATGGGTAGGTGTTTTTCTATGATAGGATTGCATCCCTGTTCTGTAAAAGAGAATTACGTAAATGAGCTGGATATTATTAAAAAATTACTGAGGCAGCGGGCTTTTGCTGCCATTGGAGAAACAGGGTTGGATTTTTACTGGGATA